>CAZEML010000004.1:17153-61790 GCA_964513285.1 uncultured Candidatus Nemicrothrix sp. | reverse complement strand
CCCCATCCCCGAGATGCTCGCCCTGCTCCCCGACCATGCGCCGTCGGCGGTGCCGGTACTCGCCAGCGCCGATCCTCTGCCCTTCGCGACCGAGTCGCTGGCCGGTGCGTTGGCGGCCAACGTCTATGTCCACGTCGACCGACCGGCGCTGCCGATGGCGCTCGCCGAACTCCACCGCGTGCTCGAGGTCGGCGCGCCGGTCGAGTTCCAGTTGTTCGAGGGCGACCAGGACCTCACCCGGCTCGAGACCGACTCGATGGGCGGACGTCGCTTCGCCCACTGGCGGCCCGACCACCTCCGCGACGTGGTCGAGGGCGCCGGGTTCGTCATCGAGCGATTCGAGTTGGCCGCCGATGGCCGGGTCGATGCGATCGACATCTCCGCCCGGCGGGCGCTGACCCTTCCCGACATCGTCGGGCCCGACATGAGGCTCCTGATCTGTGGCCTCAACCCGAGCGTGTATTCGGCGGAGACCCTGGTCGGATTCGGACGGCCCGGCAACCGCTTCTGGCCGGCTGCGCTCGCCGCCGGCCTCGCCTCCGTCGACCGCGACCCGCGGCACGCACTCGTCCACCACGGCATGGGCATGACCGACCTGGTGAAGCGAGCTACCCCGCGTGCGGATGAACTCACGACCGACGAGTACCGCGCCGGTCTCGAGCGGGTCGAGCGGTTGTGCACCTGGCTCCAGCCCGAGGCGGTGTGTTTCGTCGGACTGGCCGGGTGGCGGGCCGCGGCGGATCGGAAGGCGTCAGCCGGCTGGCAGGAGCGAACGCTCGGACCCTCGGCGGTCTACGTCATGCCGTCGACGAGTGGCCTCAACGCCCACGCCCGCCTCGAGGATCTGACCGAG
Source organism: uncultured Candidatus Nemicrothrix sp. (assembly GCA_964513285.1). Lineage (GTDB taxonomy): Bacteria > Actinomycetota > Acidimicrobiia > Acidimicrobiales > Aldehydirespiratoraceae > UBA11606. Next base: position 60,937 of record CAZEML010000004.1, on the reverse strand, counting down.
CACCTCGCCACCGCGGCCGCAGGTCCGCCGGCTGTCGCACGGTAGTGGAACGGTCACCGCGGTCAGCCTGAGCAGCGCCGAGTCACCCGTTCCACGAGCGCGCGACATGCGGAGCCATCCTGAGCGGCGGACGGCCTCTCCTCTGCTCGTGTGCAGGACAGGGTGTTGAGGCGAAAGCAGGAGCCGGACGGCGACCTGGCCGCGTCACCCGGTCGGGGCGAGGCCTTCGATCGCTTCGTCGACGTCGACCCCGGGGAAGGGCAACACGGCGAGGGCCGGGCACGTCACGCCGGCATCGATGTAGCGCTGCACGTGGGCGCGGCACTCGTCGTAGGAGCCGTGGATGATCAGGTCGTCGATTACCTCGTCGGGGATCTTCTCGAGCGCCCCCTTGCGATCGCCGGCCGCCCACTGTTCCCAGTGTTCGCCGAGCGCATCGGTCCGCCCCATCCACTCGTGGAACGCCCGGTAGACGGGAACGTTGAGGTAGGCCGCCGCCGCGAACTTGCCCATGTTGCGGGCCGTCTCGGTGTCCGCGGTCGGGGCGACGAAGAGCCGAGCGGCGATCTCGGCGTCGGGGTTCTCCTCGCGCACGATCGCGCTGACCGTCGCCGCGTTGTCCGCCGACAACCAGTTGATGATGGCGCCGTCGCTCTCGCGGCCGGCCATGCGCAACATGCCCTCCCGCAGGGCGGCGACGAGGATCGGCACCGGCTGCTCGGGCACCAGGCCCAGGCGGAATCCCTTCACCTCGAAGGTGTCATAGCTCTCGGTGACCTTCTCGCCGCTCAGCGCAGCCTTGAGGAAGCGGACGGTGTCGCGGGTGCGCTTGAACGGCTCCTCGAACGGGATGCCGTTCCACCGCTCGACGATCACGTTCGATGACGAGCCGATGCCGGCCACGAACCGGCCCGGTGCCGCTGAGGCGATGCCGGCGACCGTCTGGGCCATGAGCGCCGGGCCTCGGGTGTAGGCGGGGAGGATGGCCGTGCCGAGGCGCATCGACGGGGTCCACACGGCCCCGAGGGTCAGCGGGGTGATGCCATCGGCACCCATCGCCTCCGCCGACCAGAGATCGGTGTAGCCCGCCTTCTCGAGCCGCTCGTAGCGGTCTCGCTGCTGGTGGAGCTGGAGGTCGTCGAACGGAACGGTCATGCCATAGCGCTGCATGGGCCGCATCCTGGCACCTGGGCGAGGGCAGTGTCACACCCCCTCTGCATGATGGCTCCATGACCAACCAGCTCCTCCTCATCGATTCCCGCCCCGCCTGGCGCCTCGATCGGGCCACCCGGGCTCAGGGGCTCGAGGGCGTCGCCAACGCCCGAGCTGTCCTGCGGGCGGTCGACGCCAAGCGAGCCGCTGAGCGCGAGGCCGACGAGGCCCTCACCACCACCTCGCTCGACGCATCCGAGACCGTCACCGAACTCGCCCCCGCCGGCCAGACCAGCCTCCCCCTCGCCGACGCCGCCTGACGTCGCAAACCTCCCCCTCCCCCACCAGACTTGAGCGGTGCGACGCCCCCTGCTCCTCCTGGCTGTGCTCGTGCTCGTCGTGGCGAGCTGCACGAGCAGCGACGACGAGGCCACCGAGGCGGGCGATGGTGCCGGAACGGCGAGTCTCGACGTTCTCGAGCCCACGTCCACGACCACCGCGGCGGAGCCGACCACCGGCGACGAGGGCGACCAGTCCGGCGACGACCAGTCCGCGGGCACGGACGACGATCACGGCGACCCAGCCGAGAGCGATCCGACGGAGCCCGACGCACCGACGGCGACCGTGCCGGGCCAGACCGAACTCGAACCGAACGCGGTCGTCGAACGGGTCGTCGACGGCGACACGATCATCGTCGAGATCGCCGGCGATCGCGAACGGGTCCGCCTTCTTGGGATCGACACGCCGGAGTCGGTGGCGGAGAACCGTCCCGACCAGTGCTACGGCGAGGAGTCAGCCGACTATCTCGAGAGCCTGCTCCCACCCGGCACCGACGTGACCCTGATCCGTGACGTCGAAGCCCGCGACCAGTTCGACCGCCTGCTCGCTTACGTCGTTCGATCGAGCGACCAACTCTTCGTCAACCTCGACCTGCTCGACCAGGGCTATGCCGGGGTCCTCATCTATGAGCCCAACAGCTTCTATCGCGACCTCTTCGAGGCGGCGGAAGACGCCGCCTTCGCCGGCGACGTCGGGCTCTGGGGCGTTTGTGGTGGGCCCGACGTGCCCCTGGATTAGCGTCGAACCGTGTCCTCGCTCAACGAGCTCCTCGGCCACGAGCCCGATGCTCGGCTCCTGATCCTGTCGGCGGATCTGCTCGGCTCGACCCACGCCGCCACCGCGGCCGGGCTCACCGCCCTGCGGGAAGGCTGCGCGACGACGGGCACCTTGATGATGCCGGGGCCGTGGGCCCGCCATGCGGCCGACCGCATCGCCGGCGATCCCACCCTCGACATCGGCATCCATCTCACCCTCAACGCCGAGCTCGAGGACTTCCGCTGGGCGCCGCTCACCCATGCGCCGAGCCTGCTCGACGGCGACGGTGGCTTCCCCCGTACCCCGGCCGACCTGTGGGATCACGCCGACATCGACGAGGTTCGCCGGGAGTGCCGAGCCCAGGTCGAGCGCGCCATCAGCTGGGGCGTGCGGCCGACTCACCTCACCACCCACCTGCTGGCCTTGCAGCAGCGACCCGAGTTCTTCGACGTGCTCCTCGACATCGCCTGCGAAGCCGAACTGCCCGTACGCCTCGAATCCGGCGATGCCGAGACCGACGCCGGCTTCCCGTTCCGCCGACTCGCCGCCGAAGAAGGCGTGCTGTTGCCGGACCACTTCCGCCTGGTTCGGGGCGGGGCCCGCGCTCACCTCGAGCAGGTGCTCGACGACCTCCCCGCCGGGGTCACCGAAGTCGCCCTGGCGCCCGCGCTCGCCGCCGAAGAGATCCGGGCCATCGATCCCGGGGCCGCCGGCCGGTTCGACGATCTCGCCGTGCTCACCGATCGCGGCCTGGACGATCGGCTCGAGCAGCTCGGCGTCACCCGCATCGGCTACGCCGACGTGCACGACGCCCAACGAGCCCGTCGCTGACGAGCGTTCGGGCCTCGATCCGGATCTGGCTCTGAATTCGGCGCCCTTCAGGCGCGGACCGACCTCAGCCCAGGTCGGCGAGGGCCGCCAAGGCGGCGGATCGTACGTCGCGCAGATCGAGCAGCCACGTCTTGTGATCGCCCTCGACCTTCAGCGACGCATCCATGAACCCGGCATCGGCGGTCTTGCGGCCCTCGAGCACGTCGAGCGCAGCCTCGTAGCCGGCCGAGATGACCGCGGTGGGATCGGCCGCCTTGCCCGACGCGAGGTCGGTGACCACACCCGCCTCGATGACGGCGTGGAAGGTGACCTTGCCGTCCGGGGTCGAAGAGATCACGTATTGGACGACCGCATCGATGTCGCCGGCCGATGGCAGCGCGGCCAACGCCGGCGCGACCCGGTCGAACCACTCGGGGGTGAAGGCATCGCTCATGACTGCACGGCCACCGATCGCACCCCGGCGAAGAGGTCGTCCTCGACCTCGTCGTTGCGGGCTGCCTCGCTCTGGGTACCCGCGATCTGCATGTAGTCGTCCCACGGATGGATCTGTTCGTCGACCTCCGCCGGCAGACCGAACCAGAACTTCGACTCGGGATCGATCTGGGTGGCGTGGGCGAGCAAGCCCTCGCGGCGGGCACTCGTGAAGCCGTCGATCGGCACCTTGGCGGTGATCTTGTCGTCCTGGTCGGGACGCTCGAACCACTTCTCGTCGTACGGCGACTCGAGGTCACGCTCGAGGAAGGCGTTGTGGCGAGCCTGCAGACGGGCTCGGGACCACATCGAGGCGTAGATCTTCGACACCGACCAGGCGTCGCCCAGGTCGGGGCGATGGGCCGGATCGGCGGCCTTCTCGACCGCCGGCATGGTGATGTCCCACACCCGCAGATGATCGGGATGCTGGTACGTGCCCTGATCTTCGGGATAGGTGACGATCACCTGCGGACGCTCGGCCCGGAGGATCGCGACGAGTCGATCGACCGCCTCGTCGAGCGGGGCCACCGCGAAGCAGTCGGGGTGGAAGTTGGCGTCGCTCTCGGGCATCCCGGAGTCGCGGTAGCCGAGCATGTGCACCGTGTCGTACCCGATGATGTCGGTGGCTCGGGCGAGCTCCTCGCGGCGGACCTGGCCGAGGTTCTCGATGACCTCAGGGCGGTCCATGGCGGGGTTCAGGATCTCGCCTTCTTCGCCGCCGGTGCAGCAGACCAGCACCGTGTGAACACCCTCGGCCTGGTAGCGAGCGATCGTGCCGGCCCCCTTCGACGCCTCGTCGTCGGGGTGCGCGTGCACGGTGAGAATGCAGAGCGACTCGGTCATGGGTTGACGATACTCAGGACCCGGACGTAACCGGTTCGAGCTCCATCTCTCCATCGCCGTCGGGGTCGACGAGCCGCCAGCCACACCGCATCACCAGGAATTCACGCCCCTCATCGGGGCCACTGGCGATGAGTTCGTCGTCGGGCAGCAGCCGCACCCGTCCACCGGGTCGGTAGAGGTAACCGCCGCCTCGACGGATCGCGAGCACCGTGAAGCCCGGCTCGATGTTGAGCTGCAACTCGGCGAGCGTCGTGCCGTCCGCCTCGCTCCCCGGCGCGACCGGGACGTTCACGACGACCTCGTCGCTGTCGCCGAGCGCGATCCCGAGGATCGGGTGCACGTCCTCACGTTGCTCGATCAGCCACACCATCGCCTGGGCCTGATCGCCAATGTCCTCTGCAGCCTGCGCCAGCTGCAGCAGGCCGCGCAGCGGAGACGGGTCTGGCTTGCCGCTCGCCGCCCGCAACACCCACAGCTCGAGCCGATCCTTCATCTCGTCGAGCCGATCCTCGAGCTGACGCACCTCGGCGGCCAGGCCCTGGTCTCCCAGCACGAGCGCCGAGTACGCCAGACCCACCGCGACCTCCGACAGGTTCTTCATCTCGACGAGGACGTCGACCGCCCGGTCGAGGTCGGTGACGAACGGATCGTCGCTGATGACCGGTGGCGTCCACTTGTCGGCCGCCGCCAGCTCCCGAAGCCGGGGGATCCCGTCGGGGGAACCGCGAAGGAAGAGCGCATCGCCCGGCATCACGATCAGCTCGCCGTCGACGTCGGTGATCCACTGCCGATCACGACGCACCGCCATCACCCGCATCCCCGTCTGTACCGGGAGCTCGTGTACCGACAGGGGCCGATGAGCGAGGTGGCTGCCGTCGGAGACCAGCACGCGGTGACTGACCTCTTCGGCCTGGGAGAGATCGGCGACCAGTTCGGCCGGGATGCCGACCTTGTGGGTGACGATCCGGGCGATGTCGACCGCGTCGTTGGCCATGCGTTCGATGGCCGAGATCACCTGGAGAACCGATGACATGCCCTCCGCTTCGCGAGGGTTACGCACCGCGAGGATGCAGATGCCGCGCATGTCCTGGATGAGCTCGCTCAGCGTCTCCTCCAGCCCGCCGACCTCCTCGGCCATGCCCGGGTCGCCGAAGTACAGGGCGGCGTAGGCGAGGTCGATCATCAGCTCGGAGCTGTCCTTCGCCTCGGCCAGCATCTCCCGCAGATTTCGGGGTCTGTCGTCCATCAGGTTTCTCCTGTGCGAGTCATCGAATCATGCAACGCCCACGGCGACGAGGGCGAGAATCAGGGCGAACGCGCCGACGAAGTCGAGCGACGAGGTCACCATCGGAATGCCGTACGTGTCGGGATCGAGCCCGAACCGGATCGCCACAACGGTCGTGTAGTAGGCGACGACCACAACCGCGATCGACGCCAAGAGGCCCCCGAGCAGGGCGACCGCGACGAGCTGGCCCAGACCGGGGCTCGCCTGGCCGGTGATGGCCCCGCCCAACTCGGCGATGAGGCCGGCGGCGACGAACATCGGCACGGCGAGCGACATCATCATCGCGACGTCGCCGGCCGCCTGACGTGACGGCACGGCACCGGGGCGGATCAGCCCGAGATGGACCTTGGTCGACCAGCGGCTCGACAGCACACCGCCGAGGGCACCGGCCGTACCGAGAAAGCCCGGCAGCAAGATGAGCAACACCGGGAACTCGACGAAGTCGGCCAGCCGCTTCTCGATGGTGATCCCGGCGACGAGGTCGAGGATGCCGGCGACGGTGAGGATCGGGAGCGACTCGCGCATGACCGTGCGCAGGATCGTGTGATCGGCGCGCAGCGCCCACCCGACGCCGAGAACGGCGAGGCCACTCACGAACAGGGCAACCGTGGTCGTGACGCCGTCGACGCCGGCGAGCGATGCCGCCCAGACCAAGGCAGGCAGCGTGATCACGTCGCCGGTGGCGGTGACGAGCGGCGCCACCACATTGTCGAGATCCCAGCCATAGCGGACCGAGCCGGCGGCCAGCACCAGGGTGATCGCGAGGACGACCATCGAGGCGATCGCGCCGCCGACCGCACTCACCGCGATGAAGTCGACGACGCTCATCGTCGGCGACACGTTGAACACGACCGCAACGCCCTTCGCCAACAAGGCGAGCTCGACGGAGACGGCGAGGCTGAGGATCAGCGCCGCCGCGGTGTTCTGGCCGACCACCGTGTCGAGCTGCACCGAGAGTTGGAACTGGCCGGTGTGGATCGAGGTGCCGAGGCGGCTGCCGAGCGCTCCGAAGATGTTGCCCTTCACCGCCAACGCCGCTGGCACCAAGAGCAGCAGTCCCGGGAGTTCCTCCAGCGTGTCGGTCGTCGTGGCGAGGGTGATGCCCGCCACCAGACTGGTGACCGCCGCGACCGAGAGGGCGGCGAACGTGTCGCGGTACGCGATGGGGTCGCCACCGACGAGGGTGACGAGCCACGGCATCGGGCGGCGACGGGAGCGGGCCACGGGCCCAGTGTGGCGCAGGCCGGACCTAAGGCCGCGGTGTCCGGCGCCGATTGAAGAGCATGGCCTGGATCCTCGTCGCCGCGATTGTGTTGCTCGTCGGTTCGATCGTGTTGTCGTTCAACCGCTTCGTGAAGCAGCGCACCGCGATCGACAACTCCTGGGCCAACGTCGAGACCGAGCTGCAGCGCCGCCACGACCTGATCCCGAACCTGGTCGAGACCGTCAAGGCGTACGCCGCCCACGAGTCGACCACCTTCACCGAGGTGATCGAGGCACGCTCGGGTGCCGTGGCCGCCCAGGGCGGACCCGAGGCCCACACCGGGCCCGAGAACGCACTATCGAACGGCCTGCGTCAGCTCCTTGCGGTCAGCGAGGCCTACCCCGAGCTTCGGGCCAGCGAGCGCTTCCTCGATCTCCAACGAGAGCTGGTGACCACCGAGGACCGGATCCAGGCCGCGCGGCGGCTGTTCAACAGCAACATCCGGGACTACAACCAGCGCGTCGAGACCATCCCCTCGATGGTGATCGCCTCGCTGTTCCGCTTCGACAAGCGGAACTACTTCGAGATCGAGTCGTCCGCGGCCGCGGTACCGAGCCTCCGCAGCACCGACTGACAGTCCTCCCACGTCGAGCGGAGCACATCGGCGACCGGCTCGACCGAGTGGATGCGGCCCTGCACCTGGCCGCTCATCGCGAAGCCACTCTCCATGTCGCCGCCGAAGTAGGTGCCCATCATGGCGTCGATGTCGAGCCCGGCCGGCTCGTTGGCGGCGTCGAGCGCCTTGGCCTTGTCGGTGCCGAGCACCCGCATCGCGGGCCGGTGATGCCGGTTGACCATGACGGTGTCGGTCTCGGCCCCGTCGACGATCGACTGCTTCCAGTTGTCGTGAATGGGCGATTCGGCGGACGCGACCATCCGGGTACCCATCTGCACCGCGTCAGCACCCATCGCCAAGGCGGCGGCCATCGACGGCCCATCGACGATGCCGCCAGCGGCGATGATCGGCACGTCGAAGCGCTTCGCGATCTCGGGCACCAGGACCAGCGACGACGCGCCGTCGGCGTTCTTGAAGCCGCCGCCCTCGGCCCCCTCGACGACCAGGCCGTCGACACCGGCGGCGATCGCCTTCTCCGCGCCCCGGATGGTGGGCACGACGTGGAAGACGGTGATGCCGAGCTCCTTCAGCTGCGGCGCCAACGCCGAGGGGTCGCCGGCCGACGTCGTGACGAACGAGATCTCGTTCTCGACGACGAAGTCGACCATGCCCGGGAGATCGCGGATGAACATCTGGGCCAGGTTCACGCCGAACGGCTTCGTGGTGAGCTCCCGCATCGCGGCGATCTCGCCCTTGATCGCCTCCAGATCACCTGACGAGGTCTCGATGATGCCGAGGCCGCCGGCCTCAGAGACGGCCGACGCCAGCTGGCTGCGGGCGATCCATCCCATCGGCGCCTGCACGATGGGGATCTCGATCCCGAGCATCTCGGTGATTCGGGTCTTCACGGTGGATCCTCCGCACGTGGGGTCGTCGAGCGGAGGCGACCGTAGGCCAGACCGGCCCCGGCAGGCCAAGCGCCGCCGGGGTCGGTCTGACTCGGAGGATTTCGGTGTGAGTGGGTTCCTGAACCGGGGCCGGGCTCAGCCGACGACGAGCCGGTGCCAGCCGCTGGCGTCGCGGTAGACCGCGACACCGTTGTTGATCGCCGCCGCGCCACCGCCGTACCAGCCGTCGGGGCTGGCGGGAACGTCGAGCTCCTGCACGATCCAGTCCCGGCCATCGATCGTCGCAACCAGCGTCAGTTCGGGCTGGTAGGGGTTGGCCTCGTGCCAGGCCTCCCACGCCTCGGACTCAGCCCCCCAGGCCAACTCCTCGCCGACATCCATCGGCAGCGACACGATCAGCTCGCCGTCGTCGTCGACGAAGTCGAAGGAGTTCTCGCCCCAGGTGAAGAGTTCCTCGGTCCACATCTCGATCGTGGTGTCGCGGACGACCTCGCCGGTGGCGAGCTCCACGATGGTGAGGCTCTGGGAGCCTTCGCCATCGGCCGACATCGTCAGCTCGAAGCCATCGTGCTCGACGGTGGCGGTCCAGGCGAGGTAGTCAGGGCCGTAGTACTGCGCCGAGTCGATCACGGCCGCGAGCCCCGAGGAGCCCGTCGAGCGGGTGTCGAAGTAGAGCCAGACGTTCTCGCCCAGGTCAGGACCATCGACCTGTTCCCAGGTGCCCGTCTTGAGATCGCCGAGCCAGAACTCCTGCCCGCCGGCCTCGCTGGAACCGATCAGCAGCACGCCCCCGGCGACGGGAGCGATCGAGTCGGGCCAGTCGACGTCGGGGAACGTGACCGGCGACCACGACGACCCGTCGGCCGAGAAGAAGGCGACGGTCTCGTAGGTACCGCCGCTCGTGACCTCCATGAAGGCGTCGAGCAGTTCGGGATCGTTCATGACCGTCTCGGTCGCGAGATCGAGCAGCCCGGCTTCGGCGAGGAACTGCTGGGCGAACTCGATCGACTCCGCATCGCCGACCTCGTAGCCGGCCTCCGCGAAGGCGTCGATGATCTCCGCCGGGAACCGCTCCTCGATGTCGGGGATCAGGTCCTGCATCGTGAGCTCGGACGGGGTGTGCAGCTGGCCCCACGCCACATAGCCGTCGCCGGTGCCGGCGAGCTGGAACCACTCGAGCCCTTCGGGCGATGCCGCCGGCGAGACCGAACCGTCGAAGGTGCCGGTGAAGGCCTGGCGCCCCTGCTCGTGGTTGACGTTGGCGGCGCTCCACTCCTCGTAGGTGAGCGGCAGGTCGCTCCACGGGATCACCTCGACGACCTCGGGCTCCATCACTTCGAGCGCCTCGTAGTCGCCGGACTCCGCCGCGGCCATCTCGGCCTCGTACATGCTCTCCCAGTCCTCGATCCGGATGCCGTCCGGCATCGGGTTCCAGGAGTAGTTGCCGTTGCGGATGCGGTCGGGCAGGAGCGACCAGAGATCGACGTACTGGTTGATGCTGATGCCGATGTACCAACCGTCCGGGCCGATCGCGACCTGATCGGTCCAGCCGTCGACCTGCACATAGTCCGGGGCGGACGGCAGTTCGAAGGGGATGTCGACCGAAGTCCAGGTCACGAGGTCGCTCGTGGCGTGCACCGTCACACTGAACTCGAGTCGCTCGCCGTTCTCACCCCAGGAGTTGTGGGTGACGACGGCGATCAGGTGCTCACCGTTGGAGCGGTAGTCGGGCCAGGCGTTCTGGGGGACGTCGAACGTGAAGTCGACGGGCTCCCAGGTGATGCCGTCGGCGGAGTACTCCGCGACCTGCACGTAAGTGCCACCGCTCAGGATCTCGTTGTAGGCCTGCGACAGTTCCGGGTCTTCGATGACGATCTGGGCGACCACGTCGTAGAGACCGGCCTCGTTGAGCGCGGCGATCGCGTCGTCGATGCCGCCGGGCGCCTCGAGGTCGACACCAGCCGCCTCGAGCGTGTCGGCCACCTCGGCTGGGAACCGGTCAGCGAGATCGGGCACGAGCTCGGGGAAGGTCACCTCGCTCGGGACGAACTCCTGACGGATGGACAGGAAGCCATCACCCCACGCGATGGGCGCCTCGCCGCCGTAGTACATGCCTTCGTCGGCCGCGACATCGACGATCGAGTAGGTGCCGCGGGCCTCTTCGCTGGTGTCGCCGCTGTCGTCGGCGCCGGCATCGCCGTCGCTCGTCGTCGAGTCGTCGCTGGTCTCACCGTCGGTCGACTCGTCGCCGGTGCCGTCACCGTCGCCATCGGTCTGGGCGTCGGCATCCGCCTCGGACTCGCTCTCGGTCGCGGCGGAGTCACCGTCGCCGTCGTCACCGCCGGCGAGCGCGAAGGCGATCGCGCCGACGACGATGATGACGAAGACGCCGAACACGAGCAGCCCACGGCGGGCCAGACCACCGGACGCCGCGGCAGCAGCTCCATCGGCGGTCGTGGCGAGACCGTCGGGGAGGTCGTCCATCCCGGTCTCGGCGGTGGTGCCGTCGGACTCGGGCTCGATGGGGGTGGGTTCGTCCATGACTCGATTCTCCTCGATCGTGGTCAGGTGTGCTCAGCAACAGGTGGGCTTGGGGGGGCCGGAGGTCCGGCGGTGGTCAGGGAAGGGAAACGGTGAAGAGATTGCCGCGATCGTCGAAGACGACCACGGTGTCGCCGTTGAGGGCCGGGGTACCGAACCAGCCGGTGTCGGCCGTGGTGGTGGGGAGTTCCTCCATGATCCAGGTACGCCCGTCGCGGCTGGCGATCAGGCGGAAGTCGGCGACGTAGGGGTTCGCCTCCCAGATCGCGTTCCAGGCCTCGCTCTCGACCCGGAAGATCTCCGCGTCGACGACATCGAGCGGGATCTCGACGACGGTTTCGCCATCGGCGTCGCTGATCCGGATGCCGTCGTCGATCCATTCGTACGGTGGCGGGCCGAACGCTCCGCTGACCTGTTCGACCACGATCTCGCCGTCGAGACGGACGGTGAGGGTCTGGCTGCCTTGGTCGTCGGCGACGAGTTCGATGTCGTACCCGTCGTGGGTGAACGACGCCGTCCAGGTGACGAAGTCCGGGGTCGATGCCCCGCCGAGGTCGACCACGGCGGCGACGCCCTCGGTCGCCGACTGGGACCCGAACCACGCCCAGACGTTCCCGATGTCGGGGCCGTCGACCGGGGTGAAGCCCGTGCCGTTCGGGGCACCCACGTAGAAGCGCTGCCCGTCCGCCGGCCCCGAGACCGACACGAGGATGCCGCCCTCGACCCGGGCCAACGAGTCGACCCAGGCGACGTCGGGCAAGGCGAGTCCGACCTCGGTCCACTGGCGGCCGTCGGCGGAGGTGAAGCCCCGCAGCGTCGGCTCGGCGACCTGAGCGAGCGACTCCTCGGCGAATCCGGAGTCGCCGTAGTCGGTGACGATCATGAAGAAGCCGGCGTCGGTGGCCACGACCTGGCCGTTGGTGTCGGCTTCGCCTGGGTAGGTGGCCGGCGAGATGTTGCCCTCGAAGTCGCCGACGAACGCCTGCGTGCTCGCGGTCTCGGAACCGTTGAGCGACTGGTACTCGTCGTAGGTGAACGGCAGCTCGCTCCACGGCACGGTGCGAATCACCGTCGGCTCCCAGTCCCCGTCGAACGCCTCATCGAAGGCGAGATCGTCGGTCGTCGCGCCGTCGGCGAGCACGGTGGTCGTCGGCACCGGCAGCGGTTCGGTGCTGGTCCAGTCCTGGATCTGGATCCCGGCGGGCGTCGGGTGCCAGCTGTAGCCGTTGGCGTCGACCTCGGCCTGCACGTCGGCGGGCAGCGCCGCCCAGACGTCGATCCACCCCCAGAACGAGACCGACAGGTACCACCCGTCGTCGCCGAGCGCGAGCTGGTTGGGGCTGAAATCGCCCGAGGCGTAGTCGGGCAAATCGGGTCGTTCGAGGGTGAGTGGGGCCTCGACCCACGTGATCAGATCATCGGTGATGAAGACGCTCATCTGCGGAGCGGGGGTCGTCGCACCCGCCGGCTCGATCCCGAACTGGTTGCCGTACGAGACCGCGACCAGTTGCTGACCGTTCGAGGCGAACTGCGGCGTCCAGCCGTCCCCGGGCCAGGCGAACCCGGCGATGGGCTCCCACGTCGTTCCATCGTCGGAGTACTCCGCGAACGATTCGGAGCGACCACCGGGGCTGCGCTCGAGGAACCAGTCGAGCACCTCGGGATTCGCTTCGACGACCGCGGTCGCCTCCTCGATCACGCCGGCCTCCTCGAGCGCGACCTCGACCTCGGACGAATCCAGCGACACCTCACCGGCACTCTCGATCACGGCGATGACCTCTTCGGAGAAGAACTCGGCGATCTCGGCCGAGCCGAACGCCGACGCCAGGACGGTGTCGTCGGGCGGGCTCTCGATCCATCGGCTCCCGATCGACAAGAAGCCATCGCCCCACGGCACGACCTGCGGGGGCCCTTCCCCCTCGAAGGCGGTGACCGTCTGGATGTCGGAGTCGTACACGACGTTGTCCGCCAGGGTCGTCGTCGTGGCAGCACCGGCCTCGTCGGTCGCCGCCGACTCCGTGGCGGCGTCGGCGCGATCGGCATCGTCGAGACCCTCCGCACCGTCGGCGCCGTCACCGGCTTCGCCCGCATCGTCGGTGAGATCGGTGGCCAGGTCGGTGTCGCCGGAACCGTCGCCGGCGAGCGAGGTGACGGCGACGGTGCCGCCGACGACGAGGGCGAACGCCGCCATCACGACCGCGCCGCGCTGGTACAGCGCTCGACGGCGGCCACGGGCTTGCACCTGGTCGAGGGTGACGGTCGTGACCTCGACCTGATCGGCGAGCGAGTTCAGCTCCGCACGAAGTTCATCGTCAGACATCATCAGGGGGTCTCCATGTCAGCGTCACCCGACGGGGTGCGTGCATCCATCAGAACAGCGAGCCGATCGAGCCCTCGGCTCAACCGGCTCTTGACCGTGCCGGGCGCGATCTGCAGCGCCTCCGCGGTCTGGAATTCGGACCAGTCGAGCAGGTAGCGACACACCACCACGCTGCGCTGATCGAGGGGAAGCTCCGCCAACGCCCGAGCGAGGGTTGGATCGACATCGGGCGTCGGCGGAGCAGGAGTTTCGGGGGATTCGGAACGGAAGATCTCGCGGATCAGCTTGCGGCGACGGGACCGGGCCCAGTTGAGCCCGACGCGGTACACCCAACCGGCCGGGTTGCCGTAGCGACCGACGTCGTCCCACCGCTGGTAGGCACGAGCCATCGCCTCGGCCGCGGCGTCGGAGGCGAGCTGATCGTCTCGCAGGGTGAGGGCGAGCGCCGACGCGATCGTTCGGTGGTGCTCGGCGAAGAAGGCGGCGAAGTCGAGCGCGACCGGTGAATGGCCACCATCGCTGACGAGCTCCAGGTGCGCGTGGCCGTCTCGACCCGCCCGCCGGTTCGCTCGTCGTTCGTCTTCGGTCGCCGCTCCCACGTCTCCTAGACGCACCAGACCCGAGATCGGTTCCGTTCCGCCGGAAGAAATCTCAGATACCCGCCGCTTCGGGCCTCGTCACCAGCTTGGCCGATGGTCAGCGAAAGTCACGCGATGCGGGCGCTTTGCCCACGGGGAGTGGTTCGAGTTTGTCGGCGACGACATTGATCACGCCTTCTTGTTTCTCGAGCTTTCCGCGGATCAGCAGCGCCGGCGCACCCTTCGCCACCTGCTTGTAGCGCTGCCAGCACCCCTTGGAGATCACGACGTTGATGAGCCCGGTCTCGTCCTCGAGATTGAGGAAGGTGGTGCCGCCCGCCGTCGCCGGCCGTTGTCGATGGGTGACCACGCCCCCGACCAGCACCCGATCGCCGGAGGTCTCCTCGACCAGGCCGGTCGCGGTGACCACGCCCATCTTCTCGAGATCGCCACGGATGAACGAGGTCGGGTGCCCGTCGGGCGCCACCCCGGTGGCCCACAGATCGGCGTGGGAGAGCTCCTCGGGCGACATCCCCGGCAAGGTCGGCGCCTCGACCCCGGTCACGATGCCGGGCAACCGATCGACCGAGGTCTGCGCCATCGCCCCGGCCGCCCACAACGCCGACCGGCGATCGATGCCGAAGCATCCGAACGCCCCGGCGGTGGCGAGCGCTTCGAGATGGGCCAACGACAACGACGGCACCCGTCGGCGCAGATCCTCGACCGAGGCGTAGGGCCGCCCCGCATCGATCTCCTCGGCCAACTCCAGCCCGATCCCGCGCACATAGTCGAGACCCAACCGCACACTCACCGAGCCCGTACTCGACTCGCACGGCTCCAACGTCGCCATTGCGGAAGAAAGGTTGAGATCGGGGGTGCGCACCACGACGCCATGCCGGCGGGCATCGCCGACCAGGGTGTGGGGCGACCAGAACCCCATCGGTTGGGCCTTCAGCAACGCGGCACAGAACGCGGCCGGGTAGTGGTACTTGATCCACGACGAGGCGTAGACGAGATACGAGAACGACACCGAGTGGCTCTCGGGGAAGCCGTAGTTGGAGAACGCGGCCAGCTTCAGCCAGATCTGCTCGCCGGTGTCGTCGTCGATGCCGTTGTCGCGCATGCCCTCGAAGAAGCGGACCTTGAGCTGCTCCATGCGTTCCTTGCTGCGCTTGGAACCGATCGCCTGGCGCAACATGTCGGCGTCGGCCGCCGTGAAGTTGGCGACGTCGATCGCGATCTGCATCAGCTGCTCTTGGAACAGCGGTACCCCGAGGGTCTTGGCCAGGGCGTTCTCGAGCAGCGGATGTAGATAGGTGACCGGTTCGAGCCCGTTGCGGCGCCGGATGTAGGGATGCACCGACCCGCCCTGGATGGGACCCGGCCGGATCAACGCCACCTCGACGACGAGGTCGTAGAACGTGCGGGGTTTGAGCCGGGGCAGGGTCGCCATCTGGGCCCGCGACTCGATCTGGAACACCCCGATCGAGTCGGCCTTCTGGAGCATGTCGTAGACACACTTCTCCTGCGGCAGCGTCGCGAGATCGACCTCGACGCCGTGGTGTTCGGCGATCAGGTCGATCGCGTAGTGCAGCACCGACAACATGCCGAGCCCGAGCAGGTCGAACTTCACCAGCCCGGCCGCGGCACAGTCGTCCTTGTCCCACTGCAGGACGCTGCGATCCTCCATCCGACCCCACTCGACCGGGCACACCTCGATCACCGGCCGATCACACATCACCATCCCGCCCGAATGGATCCCGAGGTGCCGGGGGAAGTGTTCGACCTCGGCGGCCAACTCGACGACCGGCAGCGGGATGGTGGCGTCGTCTTCGACCGCGCCCGACACGACGTCGCGCCAACGATCGACCTGTTTGGAAAAGGCGTCCTGTTGACCCTGGGCGTACCCGAGCGCCTTGGCCATGTCGCGGATCGCCGACTTGGATCGGTAGGTGATGACGTTGGCGACCTGGGCGGTGTGGTGGCGGCCGTGGCGGTCGTAGACGTACTGGATGACCTCCTCGCGCCGATCGGACTCGATGTCGATGTCGATGTCGGGCGGGCCGTCACGCTCGGGCGACAAGAACCGTTCGAACAGCAGCCCGAGCGACACGGCATCGGCGTTGGTGATGCCGAGCGCGAAACACACCGCGGAGTTGGCCGCTGACCCTCGGCCCTGACACAAGATGTTCGCCCGTCGACAGAAATCGACGATGTCCCACACGACGAGGAAGTAGCCCGGGAAACCGAGCTGTTCGATCAGGTCGAGCTCCCGGTCGAGTTGGGCCCACGCCCCCTCGACCCGTTCGGCCCCGCGTGCGCCGTAACGACGAGTGCCTCCCTCCTCGACGAGGCGACGGAGGTACCCCATCTCGTCGAGACCGTCCGGGCACGGATACGGCGGCAGGTTGGGCGCCACGAGCGCGAGGTCGAACGCACACTCGAGCCCGAGTTCGGCCGCCCGTTGCACCACACCCGGATAGCGACGAAACCGGGCCGCCTGCTCGGCCCCGGACCGCAGATGCATCCCCGCCGGTGGGAGCCAGCCATCGATCTCGTCGAGGCTGCGCCGAGCCCGCACGGCCGCGAGCGCCGACGCCAAGCGCTTTCGGGCGACCGAGTGGTGGTGGACGTTGCCGCTCGCGACGATGTCGACCCCGGCCTGCACCGCCAGCTCGGCCATGGCGTCGTTGCGGACCGAATCGGTCGGCAACCCGTGATCCCACAACTCGACGAACACGTTGGATCGTCCGAAGTCGCTCACCAAGCGTTCGAGCTCTCGACGCCCGGCTGTGGGGCCGTCGGCCATCAGCGCCACCGGCACCGGCCCTTTCCGGCAGGCGGTGAGTACTGCCCAGTGGTCGCCCGTTCCCGCTCCGGCGAGTTCGACGAGCCGCTCATACGGGATGCGCGGCGCCCCCTTCTCCCCCGCGAGCTGCCCTTCGCTGATCGCTTGACCGAGCCGGGCATAGCCCTCGGGGTCACGAGCGAGGACGACGAGATGTCGCCCCTCCGGGTCGGCCGGACCGGGCCGTTCGAGGGTGCGGCCCGCTTCGGCCAAGGTGAGTTCGGCCCCGAAGATCGTCGGCAACCCGACCGCCTTGGCCGCTTCAGAGAACCGCACCACCCCGTAGAACCCGTTGTGGTCGGTGAGCGCGAGGGCCTCCAGACCAAGGCGGGCCGCCTCCTCGGCCAACTCTTCGGGATGGGACGCGCCGTCGAGAAACGAGAAGTTCGAGTGGCAGTGCAGCTCGGCGTAAGGCACCTCGCCTCGTCGACGCTCGCGGTCTCGGCCGCTCGGCGGGGCATACGGCGCACGCTTGCGCGACCAGGCCGGGCTGTCGCCGCCGTCGCCGGCCAACGGGTCGACGACGCGCCCGTCGGCTGATCGGCCGTCAGACCGATCCGAGAGCCGCCGTTCGAGCTCGCCCCAGGAGATGCCGGGGTTGTTGAAACCCATGCTCGCACCGTAGGCGAACACCTGTTCGCATCACAAGGGGTGTCGCGTGGCCCCGACGCGCGATTCAGCGGCTCACTGCGGATGCCATGACGATGCCGGCGCGCCCGTCAGCCGCCCGAGTTGGCGTTGCTGGACCCTGCATCGCCTGCGCCGTTGCCCGCGTTGCCGTTCCCAGCATTGTTCTGTGCGCTGCCGTTGTTGGCGTTCGCCACGTTGCCGTTGCTGGCGCCGTTGCCGTTCGCCGCACCATTGCCATTGCCATTGCCATTGCCATTGCCGACGCCGTTGTCATTGCCCGTGCCGACCCCGCCATCGCCGTTGCCAGCAGCGGCGTTTCCATCGCGGTTGCCGCCGGCGTTGTCAGCGCCCGCGTTGCCATTGCCGGCCCCAGCATCACCGTTACCGCCAGCGTTGTCACCACCAGCCGCGCCGTCGCCGTTGCCGACACCGTTGCCGTTGCCGTTCGCCGCGCCATTGCCATTGCCGTTGCCGACACCGTTGCCATTGCCATTGCCGCTGCCGACACCGTTGCCATTGCCATTGCCCGTGCCGACCCCACCGTCACCGTTACCGCCAGCGTTGTCACCACCAGCCGCGCCGTCGCCGTTGCCGACACCGTTGCCGTTGCCGTTCGCCGCACCATTGCCAATGCCATTGCCGACACCGTTGCCATTGCCGTTGCCCGTGCCGACCCCACCGTCGCCGTTGCCACCAGCAGTGCTTCCATCGCTGTTGCCGTCGGCGTTTTCGGCGGAACCGGCGGTGCCATCCGAAGCGTCACCAGGAGCAGAGGCGACCGTTCCAGGCGCAGAGGTCGTGGCGACCTCGACACCGTCGACCGAGCCGGGGGCATCCGAGATCGCTTCGATCCGTTCGGACACCTCGGTCAGAGGATCTTCGACGACGGTCGGCTCTGCCGCGTCGACCACCGGGGGAAGCAGCGGAACCTGGACGACACCCGAGGCATGCGCCCCGCCCGTCACCGCCGCTGCGGCGAGGGTCGCGCCGAAGACCGCCTTCCCGACGCCCGTACCGATCACCGCGACCACCTTGGCTCGTCGCCCAACCCCACCGGCGAGCACCTTCGGCGCCTGCGCGACCGGGGCGACCGGAGCCGCCAGCAGCTCCCGGACCGCCGGGCTCGGCACCACCGCGGGAATCAACCCAGTGAACCTCGCCAGTGCGGCGATCCCGGCGCGCCCGCCGTACCGCTGCACGGCCTCCTCGAGCTGCAGCGGCACCGTCGCGCCCTCGTGCGAGCTTCGGTAGCCCTCCAACCGGCGCAGCGCCTGTCGCTGAAGCGACTCCACCGTTCGATGGGGTTGGCGAAGCACCAAGGCGACCTGCTGCGTGGAGAACCCACCGGCGACCTGCGCGACGACGACGTCACGGCGCTCGGGAGTGAGCACGCGCGTGATCTCAGAGCACGGCGAGGCCGCTCGACTTCCCCCGCCGTCTGACGTGGGGTCGATCAACCGCTGGTTGGCGAGGCCGAACAGGTGCAGCCGAAACTCGACGTCTCCGCCCCGAACCTCTCCGATCGTGGCGAATGCCTCGACGAACACCTCGCCGACTGCAGCGTCGGCCGCCTCGACCTCGTGAAGCTGAAAGAAGGCACTGAGGGCGCGGTTGTGACGCCCGTAGAGCAACGCGAGCGCGGCATCATCACCGGCGGCTGCGCGCCGCACCAGGTCGACCCCGATGGAGCTCAGTTCGGTTGTCATGAGTCGACCGTCACCCTCGGGCATCCGACCGCCTGCGCCGCATTCATGATTGCCACTCTCAGTGGTCCGAATCTCACGAAGTTACCGCACCTTCGACCCAGACACCAGGGGCGCATGATGAACCATGTCCACCGTTCGTGAGCGTGATCGGCCCCACGGGCTTGTCCCGCAGGGCAGCCCGCGGTGTGTCGGCCGCAGCTCTGCCGGCACCGACACGATCAGCCGCAACTGCGGGCTCACCTGGCGCCGCGGGCTCAGCGGATGCCACCGCGGGCACCGCCTCGGGAGGCGCTGGTTCCGCCGGAACCGCAGGGACCGCCGGCGCCGCAGGAACCCCGGGCACACCCGGCGTCGCGGGTTCAGCCGGCACCGCAGGATCGCCTCGATCGCCGGATCGGCCGGCATCGCGCTGCCCCGACGAGCCGGGCGAGCCAGGCCGCTCCTCGTCCGCTTGGACGTCGCCGCCACCCGGACCGCCATCGCCATCGTCACCACCGACACCGCCATCGCCACCGTCGTCGTCGCCGTCTTCGCCATCGCGGCCTTCGGCTCGACCGCGATCATCGGCATCGACACGCTGCTCACCCGGTTCGGAATCCGGCGGCCGTTCGGGGTCGCGCTCCGATCGACCCGGGCGCTCCACGTCGTCCGCTCGTTCGCGGCCGTCCGCACCCTCATCCTCGCGGCCGTCCTCGTCCTCGTCCTCGTCCTCGTCCTCGGGTTCGCCCGCATGCCCCCGCTCGTCAGCGCCCCCGGCTTCGTCGGCGTCCTCGGCCTCGTCTCCATCCTCGGGCTCGTCGGGGACGTCGATCTCGTCACCACCCTCCGAGTTCTCCAGGTCGGCCGGATCCTCCACGTCCTCTTCGTCGTCGAGCGGGCCGACGGGCTCACTGGGATCCGGCGAGCGGCCGTCATCGGCAGGGGTGTCGCTCGGTTGGACGGTCGGCGATGGCGCCACCGTGGAAGAGCCACCGTCTCCGGGATCTCCGGGCTCATCGGAGCCGCCCGCACCCTGCGGCGAGCCCGGTGGCACCTCGCTGGGCACGGTGAGCGGCGTCGGGTTCTCGTTGATCTCCTGCGTCGACGACACACGAGTGGGCGGCGGCAGCAGCGGCAAGTCGACGACCCCGGCGACATGAGCACCACCGGCGGTCGCCGCCGCGATCCCTGCGCCGAGCGCGATCTTGCCGATGGTGGTACCGACCACGGCGACGACCTTGCCCCGCGACCCGCGCCTCGCGGCGGGTGCCGACCCGTCGGCACGAACCGAGGCGAATCGGGCCCGCAACGCCGCCGCGGGGATGACCGGTGGGATCGTCTCCGCCGTGGCGACCAGCGCGGTGATCGCCCCCTCGCCCCCATCCCGAGCCACGGCGACGGCCAGGTTCGGGGGCAGCGGCAGCGCCGACACGACACCGGTTCCGGCGTACTCGAGTCGGCGCAGCGCACGAGACTGGGCGATGTCGACCATCGGTTCGGAGAGCCGCAGCACAAGCGCCGCCTCGCTCGCCGCGAGTCCCGACGCGACCTGCAACGCGATGACGTCGCGCTGGGCAGGCACGAGTGCCCGAAGCCAGCGCCGCACGACCGCGGGAAGCACGGCCGGTGGCACGCCTCCGTTTGGTTCGCGGGTCGCCTCCAGGATCAGTAGTTCGTGGGCGTGCGACAGGACATGGATCCGAAAGCCACGATCGCCACCATCGACCGACCGGATCGAGGCGAAGGCCGCGGCGAACGCATCTCCGACGATGCGAGCCGCGTCGACGGTCTCCTGCAGCACGAGGTAGGCGTGCACCGCCTGGACGTGACGGGTGTAGAGCGCAGCCATCGCGGCGCCGTCGCCGAGATGCGCGCGGCGAACGAGCTCGTCGCCGGCGGGCGCCCCCATCGCCCGGTTCGATTCCGTCGCTGATCGACGGTCGCCTCTACCTGATCTGAACACCCTCACCACACCCGTGGTCGTCGCCTTCTGCGAACGTACGAGTGCCATCGGCCGCGGCGCCTGAGGCGCACGGTTCATCGATATGGGACGCGATGCCCATTCTGCTCAAGGCGGATATCGACGTAGCGGCGCTCCGGCACCTCGGCCGGGCCCCGTCTGACTCCGGCCGACCTCAGCTCGCCAACGTCAGGTCGAGGTCAGTCCGACGCCAGGTCGAGGTCGTTCGACGCCAGGTCGAGCTCAGGTCGGGCTCGGAACCAACCGACGGTGGTACACCGCCCGGACCGCGAGTGCATCGCGCACCTCGGTCGTCATGTCGGCGATGAACTCTTCGCGGTAGGCGTCGTCGGTGATGACCTGCACCGCGAAGTTCAGCCCCGAGAACATGCCGATGAACAGCGCCACCAACAGCAGCTGACGGGTGAAGACGAGGTCGCCTCCGAAGACCGAGAAGTCGATCGCCCAGTCGCGTTCGTAGGTGAGTTCGCTGACCGTCGTCCACTGTTTGAGGGTGTCCTCCCGGACGGTCAGCAGCCCGAACACGACGTAGAAGAGGGTGATCACC
This sequence comes from uncultured Candidatus Nemicrothrix sp., assembly GCA_964513285.1. Lineage (GTDB taxonomy): Bacteria > Actinomycetota > Acidimicrobiia > Acidimicrobiales > Aldehydirespiratoraceae > UBA11606. The sequence continues at coordinate 39,402 of CAZEML010000004.1, read as the reverse complement.
AGCGACACCAACAGGATCTGGATGCCCTGGGCGACGAACAACAACAGGTTGACGTTCCACTCCGCTCGCCGAGCCAGCGGTGGCGTGTTCGGTTGCGGCTCGTCGTCGCCGGGGACGAGATCGACGACCGGCGTGTCCGCGCAGCGGGGCCGGACCTCGGTCCATGCGTTGAACCGGGCGAGGTCGACCGTGAGGCGACGCACGGAGACGAAGACGAAGACGCCACCGATCCCGATGATCAGCGCCATGACCATGCCGAAGAGCGGCAGGGTGAAGTCGTTGGCGACTTGCCACATCTCGGCGTTGATGAAGATGAACGCGGAGAAGACGAGCAGGGTCGGCAGCGACTTCATCGCGAGGTCGGCGACGTCGGTGATCTGACGGCGGACCTGTCCGATCGACCAGCGCATCATCGGGATCAACGCCCACGACGTGACCACATACCCGCCGCCGAGCAGGGCCAGGTTGAAGACCACGATCGAGACGACGTTCTCCATCGTGCTGTTCTGCGCACCGATGACGGTCGGCACGATCGGCAGCAGCACATAGAGCGAGAGTTCCCACAACCCGATGTCGTTGGGGAGCTGGAACGGCCGACGACCTCGGATGCGGTTGACCAGCGCAACCCCTCCAGCGAGCGCACCGACGCCGCCGAGGAAGGCGACCGCCTGCGACCAGCCCGACCATCGATCGCCGAACGCCAGGAAGAACTCGAGGAAGACGACCAGCGCGAGGAACGGCGCCATGCGCGTGAAGATGTCGTCGGTGGCGGAGTAGTCGTCGATCAGGTGCGGGAGACCTCGGCGGACGAACCAACGCTCACACCGGTCCTTGGCCCGAGGATCCGGACTCGCTGCAGCGTCGGCTCCGCTCGTCTCGCTCATGTCCCTCCCTCGTGCGTCTGGCCCGCCGGCATGCTCATCCTGCCAGGATGTAGAGCAAGCCGAGGCCGATACTCGACACCCCGACGACGAGCGCAAGCACGCGATGCACGACCGCGGCACGTTCGGGTTGCAGGAGTGCCCACCCCGCGACGACCGCCAGTGCGCTGTTGGCGATGACGAGGCCGAGCACCCACGCGCCGAGGAGCGCGATGCCTGCGGTGGTGCCCACCGCGGCGGTCGAGGCGACGAAGATCGCGATCTGGGTCGGGCTCTCGATGCCGATGCCGTGTACGACCCCGATCCCCGCGGCGGCACCGCGACCGGTTCCTGCGGCGTCGGGCAGCGTCATCGCGTGGGTGTGACGGTGCGAGTGCCGATGGACGCGGCGACCGAACCCGAACCAGCGACGGGAGCCGGCCGCGCCGGTGACGGCGTGGTCGTGGGCAAGCGCGGCTACGGGCTCGGGTTCCTCGACCGACAGGTCGGCGGCAGAGTCAGCGTGATCATGGGCATGATCGTGGGCGGCCCGTTCACCGTGGGCGATCTCGCCATCGTGGTCGTGGGCGTGATCGTGATCGATCGCGATCTCTCGACGGCCCTGACGGGATCGCACCCGACGCAGGCCGCGGAAGGTGCCGTCGATGACGAGCATCCAACGACTCCGGAGCCGGAAGTCGTCGCGTCGGCGTACGAGGTCGACCAACAACCAGATGCCGAGCATGACGAGGGTGACGCCGACGAAGCGTCCCATCCACACGTCGAGCCCTTCGGGGATTGCCGAACCCGCGGCGATCGCGGCGACGCCGAGCACGAACACCGCAGCGGCATGACCGAGGGCGTACCACAGCGACAACCACCAGCCCTGACGGCGGGATTCGCTCGATCCGGTCAGGTCAGAGATGGCGGCGATGTGATCCCAGTCGATGCCGTGGCGCAGCCCGAGCCCGAGTGCGGTGAAGAGGAGTCCGAGGGTCATCGCTGCGCAGCCTGCCGGGTCGAGCGACCGCGCGCCAACCCTCTCGACAACCCTCTCGACGAGGCGCCGGTCATGGCCAGGCTCGTCGGGCCAGCGCCGAGCCAGTCCCTTGGGTCAGGGCGTCGGGTCAGTCCCACTGGGCGGTGATCGACCAGGCCCCGTGGACGAGTGCGACGAGATGGGCGCGTCCGTCGACGGTGATGACCTGGAGTCGGGCTTGCCGTGTGTGGGTTTCGGGGTCCCACCATCGTTCGTCGACGACCCAGGGGCCGGCCCACCGTTCGACCTCGAGACGTCGACCGCGCGCCGCGAGCACGGCGGGCGGCGCCGACAGCAGCCCGCGACCGGTGACGGTGATGACACGATCGTCGGTGTCGAGCACGTCGATCGGGATCGGCTCGGCCAAGACCCGAGTCGGCGATGGAGCGGGCAGCGACCCGGGCCAGGGGGCGGCGTCGGGTTCGGCGTCGAGCGATCGTCCGGAGAGTTCGACGGTGGCGGCGGGCACCAGCCGGAGTTGTTCGCCCGGGTGACGGCCACCGTCACGTTCGGGGACGAGCACCGCGTCGGCGCCGAGCTGTCCCTGCAGGCGAGCGGCGACCCGAGCCGCCCGCTGATCGACCTCGGTCTCACCTCCCCAGAATCCGAGCTGGCGGCCTTTGGCGGCGATCAGTTCGTCGGGGACGAGGGCGAGACGGGTGATCCCGCCGCTGGGTCGAGTCGCGGCCGACCCGTTGAGCCAACCATCGAGCTGCCACCGCACCCGGTCGGCGACCGCGGCGTCGCTGAGTGCCCCTTCGTGACGCCAGAACCGCACGAGGGTTTCGCCGTATTCGGTCTCGGCTTCGATCCCGACTCGGACACAGGTGACCCCGTCGCGACCGAGGCGGCGATGGAGTTCGTCGGCGAGTGTGCGGGCGAGGAAGGCGACCCGATCGACCCGGTCGGCGGGCGGGTCGATCTCGGCGGACACCGACCAGTCGACCGGCGGGTGGCGGGCGTCGGGTGGCCGTTCGTCGAGCCCTGATGCCAGTCGATGGGCCCCGAGCCCGTCCGTGCCGAATCGGGCGAGGACGTCGCTCGACGGCAGCGCCGCGAACCCGCCGAGGGTGCGGAGCCCGAGTCGACGCAAGACATCGACGAGTTCGGGGCGTTCGAGCACATCGATGTTCATCGGGGCGAGGAAGTCGGCGACCGACCCGGCCGAGATGATTCGAGCACGACCAGCGGATGCGGCACGAGCGGCGAGTTCGGCGGCGAAGGGCCCGTCGGCGATCCCGACTCGGACGTCGGTGCGACCAGCGACCACGTCGGCGAGCCGTTCGTGTACGAGCGCTGCGACCGCTTCGTCGCCTCCGAAGTAACGAGATGGCCCGCGCATCACGAGCGCACACGTTCCCGGGCGAGTGACTTCGACCCGCGGGGTGATGTCGTCGAGGGCGGCCACGACCGGCTCGAAGAGACGCGCCTCTCGTGCTTCGTCGCGTTCGTGGAGTTCGAGCGAGGCACACCGACCTTGTGCCGCCCGTCGACGCAGTCCTCGGCTCACGCCGTGGGCCCGAGCCCCCGGCGACGCCGCGACGATGCGGTTGGCGTACACGACGGCGACCGGATCGTTCAGGTCAGCGCCGGTGGCCACGACCGGCCAGTCCGGACACCAGGCGACCAGGGTGCGGATCGGCGCCGGTGGATTCACGGATCGCCCGCGACGAGCGCGGCGACCCCGCCACCCGGCCCGGGAACCAGGACCTCGAGCGACCGTGGCCGCGATGCCGACCCTCGACCACCACCGTCGATTCGGACCCGACGGGCGGCGAGGACGCCGTGACCATTGCCCAGCCCTTCCCACGCCCCGTCGACGACATCGAGCTGCACATCGGCACCGACCGGCCACCGGTCGCCGACATGGATCAGCACCGAACCTCGCTCTCGCAACCGCGCCGCCATTCGCCGGGCATCGGCCTCTCGTACTCGATGTCGGGGCGCGACGATCACGATGTCGACCGACCCGACGAGTGCCGCCAACGCCGACGACCAGGACTCGGTGTCGGGGCGCACCACCAAAAGCCGTCCGAGCGAAACACCCAACTCGCCGACCGCCGCCAGCCCCAGGTCGGGGTCGCCCACGATCGCGGTCCACGCACCGGATGCCGATGGCCCTGCAGCGACCGCCAACGCCAACGCCGTGGCACCCGACCCGCGAACCCCGACGACCGATCCCCGCCGTAGTGCTCCCTCGGGAAACAGCGACACGAGTGGCCCGAGCACGGGCAAGGTCTGCTCGCGTGCGAGCGCCATCGGCGTGACCCGGTCGCCGACCAGACGAAGATCGGCGCGACGGGTCGCCGCATCGGCCCGCTCGTCGAGCTCGAAGCTGTCGACGGCGAGATTTCGCGCCTGGCTCGTTGCCATCGCGCGAGTATCGAACATGTGTTCGCTTCTCGCAAGAGGGCATTTCGGCCCTCATTGCGCCCCGATCAATGGTCACGGCGGCACCAACAGCCACCGACCATCATCGCCGACCACGACCCGCCAACCCCCGTCGTGGATCAGGTGGTGACAGTGCGAGCAGACCAGGACGAGGTTGTCGATGTCGGTCGACCCGCCGTGGCGGACCCAACGGATGTGGTGCGCTTCGCAGCGAGCCGGGTTGAGGCCGCAGCCGATGCAACCCTCGTCGCGAGCGATGAGGGCGAGCCATTGCTCGTCGGTCGCCAGACGGACTCGATCGCCGAGCCAGAGCGGCTGCCCCTCAGCCGAGAAGACGATCCCGTGAAGATCGGAGACACAAAGCAACCGCTCGACCTCGCTTCGCGGAAGGGGCCCCACACCCGGAATGTGACCAGAACCGTCGGCTTGCACAACGAGCAGCGCGGTCGAGCGAACCGGGCCAGCCCCACCACTGCGCCCGAGAAGTAGCGCGGCGACCGCGTCGGCCCGGCGCTGCTGCATCGTCGGCGCATCGGCCAGACGGTCACGTCCGCCAGCGCGTCGATACTGCCGATCCATCTCGGCGTCGATCGCCGCCCGAATGCGGTTGAACGTCGAGTCGTCGAACTCGGCGTGCAGGACACCCATGTCCTCGCTGACCAGGAAGGCTCGACGTTCGGCCCGCTGACGAGCGAACCGAGCGGCCAACTCATCGTCGCCGACATGACGGCGGACGAACTCGGTGACCTGCTTGCCCATCGCGTCGGCCGGCTTGGCCTTGGCGACCTCGAGCAACGAGGACGCAGCGACGGCATCCACCGACGTGCGCTCCACCGCACGAGCCAACGTGTCGACGTGGGCCGGCGAGATCTCGCCGAGGGCCAGCGCCTCACCCACCTCGGGGACCGACCCGATCACCTCACCTCGTGCAACCGCCCGATCCGCCTCTCGCTGAGTGCACCGGGTCGCCCCGCGCACCGCGGACGACGAGCCCAACCGGGCAGCAGCGCGGGCGATGAGCGACTCCGCCGCATCGCGAAGTGCGGTGGCATCACGAAGGAGCGACCGAAGCTCGAATTCCTCGAGCGCGACCACATCGACCTCGCCCACACGGCGCGACCAGTCCTCGAACACGGAGACACCCCCTTCATGGGGCTTCGACGAGTGAGGGCCGGACAGATGAGCCGAATCCAGCGAGCGGCGTCCCGCCAACCTATCGAACCCAGACTCGAAAAGCAAACATATGTTCGTGCCACCACATCTCATCGGGAATGCGGCCGGGCATGATCGGGTTGTGAGCACCATGCGCCTCGATGTGACCGAAACCGCGGCCGCCAACATCGCCCGCAAGGGCGGCGTCGCGATCGTCGACCTGCTCGAACCACACGGTTGAGGCAAGAAGTTCGAGGTGTCGGTCGACACCCGCACCACCGGTCGCCGGCTCGACAGCTACCTCCCGACCCGCGTCGGTGAGATCGAGATCCTGATCGACGCCGACCTCGCCCGCCTCCCGGTCGAGGTCACGGTGATGAAGGGCGGCCTGCTCGGTCGCGGCGTCGGCGTTCACGTCGACGGCGTCGACGGCGCCCCCTGCCCGATCAATCTGATTCGCTGAGCCGATCGCTTCGTCGCCGGGCGCCGCACCGTGCTCCGCTCATCCCCCGCCGCGGGCCTGCCGCTAGCCTCGGCACGAATGAGTGCTGAGGACCGCGTCGAGACCGACCGCAAGCGTTTCGCCGCCTGGGCGAAGCACGCGCAAGAGAGCGGCGACGAGCCGGCGATGCCTGCGGCGACCGTGATCGTGTTGCGCGAAGGCCCCGACGGGCCCGAGACCCTGATGCTGCGCAAGAACTCCAAGATCGCGTTCGGCGGCATGTGGGTCTTCCCGGGCGGCAAGGTCGACGCCGAGGACTGGGAGGGCGCAGCCGACGACGTCGAAGCCGCCCGCACCGCCGCGATCCGAGAAGCGGAGGAAGAGGCGCGCCTGCGGGTCGAAGCGCACGAGATGGTCCTGTTCGCCCACTGGATTCCGCCGTCGATCGCGCCGAAGCGCTACGCGACGTGGTTCTTCGCGGCCCCGGTCGACGACGACGACGTGATCATCGACGACGGCGAGATCGTCGACATGGAGTGGGTGACGCCCGCGCAGGCGTTGGCGAAGCATCACGAGGGCGAGATCGAGATCGTCCCCCCGACCTGGGTCACCCTCGATTCGATGACGGGCCACGATTCGGTCGAGTCGCTGCTGACGTTCCTCGACGAGCGACCGGCCCGCCACTACGCGACCGCGGTGGCCCGGGGCGGCGAACATCCCGTCGTGATGTGGGAAGGCGATGCCGGCTACGACTCCGGCGACGCCACCGCGGAGGGCCCGAGGCATCGGCTGACGATGGCGCCCGACGGCTACGTCTACGAGGACGACGGGGTGTCGACGTGACCGACACGCTCACCGGGCTCACGTCCGCCGAGGTCGCCGAACGGGTCGCCGACGGCCGGATCAACGACGTCCCCGACGCCCCGGTTCGGTCGAACCTGCAGATCGTCCAGGCCAACGTCCTCACGCCGGTCAACGGCATCATCAGCACCCTGTTCGTGCTGATCCTCGTCGCCGGCTACCCGGCCGACGCGCTGTTCGCCGGCGTGGTCATCTCCAACTCGGTGATCGGCATCGTGCAGGAGCTGCAAGCCCGCCGCACCCTCAACGAACTCGCGGTGTTGTCGGCGCCGAAGGCTCGGGTCCGCCGTGACGGTGAGACGACGGAGGTCGGTGTCAGCGAGGTCGTGGCCGACGACGTGCTCGAGCTCAGCCCTGGCGACCAGGTCGTCGTCGACGGCGACGTGCTGTCGGCGTCGGGCCTCGAACTCGACGAGTCGCTGCTCACCGGCGAGAGCGACCCGGTCGAGAAGGATGTCGACGACCAGGTGCTGTCGGGTTCGTTCGTGTCGGCCGGTTCGGGCTTCTACCGAGCGACCCACATCGGCGCCGATTCCTACGCGGCGAAGCTGTCGGAGGAGGCCCGCCGGTTCGAGCTCGCCGGGAGCGAGCTGCGTCGCGGCGTCAACGTCATCCTCCGCTGGCTGACCTTCATCATCCCGCCGGCGTCGGTGCTGTTGCTGCTGCGGCAGCTGAACGACGACGACATCGCCTGGCAGGAAGCCCTCCAGGCGACGGTCGCCGCGGCGGTCGCGATGGTCCCCGACGGGCTCGTGCTGCTCACCAGCCTGAGCTTCATCGCCGGTGTGATCGCCCTCGCCCGCCGCCAGGCGCTGGCCAAGGAGCTGGCATCGGTCGAGCTGCTCGCCCGGGTCGACACGCTGTGCCTCGACAAGACCGGCACGATCACGACCGGAGAGATCAGCCTGTCGTCGGTCGAGGCGGTCGGCGAGACCTCCGACGACGAGGCGGCTGCGGTGCTCGGTGCGCTGGGCGCGTCGGACCCCTCCCCCAACGCGACGCTGCAAGCGATCATCGAGCACTACGACGCGCCCGACGGGTGGGAGGTCACCCGCAGCCTGCCGTTCTCCTCGGCCCGCAAGTGGGCGGCGACGGAGTTCGGCGATCGGGGCACCTACTACCTGGGCGCCCCCGACGTCTTGTTCGACGACGACGACCAGGCCGCCGAGGCCCGGGCCGCGGACGCGGCGGCCGCCGGGCTGCGGGTCCTGCTCGTGACCCGCTCCGACGACGGCTGGCACGATCAGGAACTCGGCGGGTCACGCACGCCGGTCTGCCTCGTTCTGCTCGAGGACACGGTGCGGCCCGACGCCGAGGAGATCTTCGCCTTCTTCAAGGAGCAGGGCGTCACCCTCAAGGTGATCTCGGGCGACAACCCGGCGACGGTCGCCGAGGTCGCTCGCCGAGCCGGCGTCGACGGCGCCGAGACCTGGATCGATGCACGCGAGATCCCCGACGATCAGGAACAGCTGGCCGACCAGCTCGCCACCACGACCGTCTTCGGTCGGGTCACCCCGCATCAGAAACGAGCGATGGTCCACGCGTTGCAGAGCCGGGGCCACACGGTCGCGATGACCGGCGACGGCGTCAACGACGTCCTCGCCCTGAAGGACGCCGACATGGGCATCGCGATGGGTGCCGGCTCGTCGTCGACCCGTGCGGTCGCCCAGCTCGTCCTCCTCGACAACAAGTTCGCCACCCTCCCCCGCGTGCTCGCCGAGGGGCGCCGGGTGATCAACAACATCGAACGGGTCGCCAACCTGTTCATCACCAAGGCCGCGTACGCGGTCTTGCTCACCGCCCTCGTCGGTATCGCCGGCTCGCCGTTCCCGTTCCTGCCGCGCCAGCTCACGCTGATCGGGAGCTTCTCGATCGGCCTCCCCGGCTTCTTCCTCGCCCTCGCACCGAACGAGTCGCTGGTCCGACCGGGCTTCCTCGAACGCGTCCTGCGGTTCTCGCTCCCCGCGGGCGGGGTCGCCGGCCTCGTCACCTATCTGCTCTACGAGTGGGTGCGCCGCGTCGACGGTGTCTCGCTGGCCGAGGCCCGCACCGCCGCCACCGTCACTCTGCTGGCGATCGGGCTCGCGATCCTCGTGTTGATCAGCCGTCCGTTGCAGCCGTGGAAGGTCGGGCTCGCCGCGGCGATGGCCGGGCTCTACGGCCTGGTGATGGCGATCCCGTTCGGCCGCGACTACTTCGAGCTCGACCTGCCGAGCGGCGAGGCGTGGGTCGGCGTCGCGATCGCCGCGGTGGCCGGCTCGATCGGCCTGTGGATCACCAGCCACTTCTTCGGTCCCGAGGACGCGGGCCGAGCCTGACGCTTCAGGAAATCCTCAGGTTCGACTCACCTGGGTCTCACCGCGGTCCATCATCCTGAAGGACCGATGAGCAATGACCCGACCACCGTCACGATCGTGGAGGACGATCAGTCCGTGCGCGAGATGCTCGCGGCCGTCCTGAGCCACGAGGGCTACGCGGTGACCAGCCACGACACCGGTGGGGCGGCGCTCGCCGACCCGGCTACCCGCACCGCCGACGTGATCGTGCTCGACATCGGCCTCCCCGACACCGACGGCTTGGTCGTCTGCGAACGACTTCGGGCCGATGGCCACACCGGACCAATCCTCATGTTGACCGCTCGTCACACCGTCGGTGATCGAGTCGCCGGCCTCGACTCCGGCGCCGACGATTATCTGGTGAAGCCGTTCGCCCTCGACGAGTTGTTGGCTCGGGTCCGGGCGATGGCTCGCCGCACCGCGATCGTCACGCCGACCGTCGATGCACAGCAACTCAGCCTCGGCGACCTCGACGTCGATCTCGGCACCCGGACGGTGCGCCGGTCGGGCGTGCCGATCGAGCTGACGAAGTACGAGTTCGAACTGCTCCGCCTCCTCGTCGCCAACGCACCGTTGGTGCTCTCTCGCGACGTCCTCTACGAGCGGGTCTGGGGCTACGACCAGGAGAACGCGTCGAACTCGTTGGAGGTGTTCGTCTCCCAGCTCCGCAAGAAGCTCGAGGCCGACGGCGGTGAACGACTGATCCACACGGTTCGCGGCGTCGGCTACACCGCGCGTCTCTCGTGAAGCTCAGCGCCCGCCTCACCGTCGTCTTCGGCGTTTTCGGCCTCGTCATCGTCGCCGTGATCGCGGCGCTGTCCTGGCTGCTGGCGGCGCGGGAGATCCGTCAGTCGACCGACGACGAGCTCCGGGCGAGAGCATCGGTGCTCGACAACATCTCCGAGCTGGATGCGGAGGTCATCGCCGAGTTCGGACGCACGCCGGCCATCCCGGAGAACGTGTTCGGGATCGAAGGGTCGGGTGGGCAGGTGTTCGACATCCGCGGGGATCGACTCGGCACCGACACCATCGACCTCCCGGTCACGATCACCGAGGAGTTCCGCGCCGGCGAACCGACGATGACGACCGAGACGGTCGACGGCCGCACCTACCGGGTGTACACGGTCCCGTTCCCCGACGAGGTGGCGACACCGCTCGCCGACCTCGACGCGTTCGGCGTGCAGCTCTACCGCGACATCAGCAGCCAGGAAGAGGCGATCTCCCAGCTCGCGTTCCGGCTCGCCCTGCTCGGCACGCTCGGGCTCGGTCTGGTGGCGGCCGGGAGCTGGTTCGTCGGGCGCCGGCTCGCCGCACCCATGCGTGAGTTGACCGATGCCGCGGAGCGGTTGACCGAGCCGGGCGCGCCTCCGAGCCGGATCGAGGTCGCTCGCAGCGACGAGGTCGGCCAGCTCGCCGACACGTTCAACCGCATGGCATCCGCGCTCGAGATCGGACGAGAACAACAGCAGCGGTTGGTGGCCGATGCCAGCCACGAGCTGCGGACCCCGCTCACGGCGCTGCGGATGCGAGCCGACTTCCTCGCCTCGTTCGACGACCTGCGCGACGTGCACCGGGCGATCGTCGAGGGCGCCGTGGTCGACGTCGAGCAGCTCACCGCGCTCGTCACCGACCTGATCGATCTGGCCACCGACTCCGGCACCCCGGACGAGAGCGCCGAGCGTCGCCGGTTGGCCGACATCGCCACCGAGGTCGCGGAACGGACCGAGATCGCGTCGCAGGTCCCGATCACCGTCGACGGTGACGACAGCCTGGCCGTCGTCTACCCCGGCATGATCCGACGGGCGGTGCAGAACCTGGTCGACAACGCCGTGAAGTACGGACCGCCGGGCGGGCCGATCCGCATCGACGTCGATCGAGGTCGAGTCACCGTCATCGACGAGGGGCCCGGCATCCCCGACGAAGACCTCGCCCACGTGTTCGACCGCTTCTTCCGCTCGCCCAAGGCCCGGTCCCGGCCCGGCAACGGCATCGGCTTGGCGATCGTGAAACAGGTCGCCGACGTGCACGACGGCGAGGTGTGGGCGACGAACGGCCCGAACGGCGGCGCCCACATCGGCTTCTCGGTCGGCGCGCCGGCCTAGGCCGCGGCGATCCGACCAAGACCTCAGCAAGTCCTCAGGTCGGACTCACGGGGACTTCAGCAGCCCCACCGAGAGTGCATCCGTATCCCGGGAGCGGACACCCCCGCCCGCTCCCCGAAGCGAAACGGATGACCTCATGCGAAGAATGCCCCTCCTGCTCCTCAGCATCGCCCTCGCCGCAACTGCCTGCGGCGGCGGTGACGACGACACCGCGTCCGCCGCCCCGGTGGTCGTGGTCGAAGGCGCCGACGACACCGCGGCGGACGACGCCGGCTCCGGCGCCGACGACGGTGCCGCAACGACCGACGACGCCACGAGCGACGCCCCGACCGTCGACGCCGATGCGACCGACGAAGAGCTCGCCCTCGCGTTCGCCGACTGCATGCGCGACGAGGGCATCGACTTCCCCGACCCGACCGTCGCCGCCGACGGCTCGGTCAGCCTGATCCCGGCGGGTGGCGCCGCGAACCTCGGCTTCGATCCGGGCAGTCCCGAGTTCGAGAGCGCCACCGATGTGTGTGGCCCGCTGATCCAGGGCGCGTCGTTCCTGCCCACCAACGATCAGGACATCACCGAGATCGAGGACAACCTGCTCCTGTTCGCCGAGTGTCTGCGCGACCTCGGCTTCGACGTCGCCGATCCCGATCTCAGCGGTGGCTTCAACCCGGCCTCGATCTTCGGCGAGAACTTCGACCCCACCGACCCGGCCAACGCCGACGCGATCGCGGAGTGCCAGAGCGTCTTCGGCGCCGGCGGTCCCCTGGGCGGTGGTGAGTGATGCCGATCGCAACCCCCACCCCCACCCAGCGACCCGAGCTCGAGCGTCGGGTCGACGAGTCCCCCGCTCCCACCGCTGCCCCGGAGACCTCCGCTGCCGAGGGCCGTCGGTGGCGAGGCCCGATGCTGCTCGGCGTCGGCCTCCTCGCGGTGGGCGGTGCCGCCTTCGCCGTGCTCGCCGCCGGTTCGGATTCCGCCGACGACGGTACGACCGCCGAGGTCACGATCCGTGCGGTCGAGGCCCAGCAGCGCGACCTCGTCGAGACGACCGATCTCGATGGCACGTTGGCCTTCGCCGAGGTCGAGACCGTCACCGCGGGTTCGGACGGCACGGTTACCGCTGCGGCGGACGACGGTGCGTCGCTCCTGCGGGGCGAGGTGATCTACGAGGTCAACGCCGAGCCGGTCGTCGTCTTCTACGGCGACGTGCCCTTCTACCGCCCCCTCACGCCAGGAACCGAAGGCGATGACGTACTGCTCTTGGAGCAGAACCTGGCGTCGCTCGGCTATCACGCGACCGAGGACGAGGATGGGGAAGAGGTCGACGCCGGCTTCGTCGTCGACGGCGTGTTCGACGACGCCACCACCGAGGCGGTCCAGCGTTGGCAGGCCGACCTCGAGGTCGAGGAGACGGGCACGGTCCAGCCGGGCGCCATCGTGATGGTGCCGGGTCCGACGACCATCTCGTCGCTCAGCGTCGGCGTCGGCGATCGGGTGCAGACCGGCTCACCGGTCGCGACGCTCAACGTCGACGGCACCGAGGCGGCGTTCTACAGCGCTCACACCGGTGAGATCGAGCTGGAGACGACCTCGGGCGACGTGGCCTCAGGCTCGGTGCTCTACACCGTCGACGACCTGCCCGTTCTCGCCATCGTGACGACCGAGACGTTCGACCGGGACCTCGCCGAGGGCGTGAACGACGGTGACGACGTCGCCGTGCTGGAGCAGCTGCTGCTCGATCTCGGCTACGACGCCGACGGCGACCTCGAGGTCGACGACGAGTTCGACGCGGCGACGACCGAGGCCCTCACCGAGTTCGAGGAGGACCTCCAGGACACGTGGGAGGACGTCGTCGTCGACGGCGAACTCTCCCTGGACGAGTTCGTGATCGTGGAACCCGGTGTTCGCATCGACGCGGTCACCGCCCGCGACAGCGACAACGTGGCGACCGGCGCTGAGCTCTTCACCTACGGCACGCAGGGCGGCACCCGCATCGTGACGACGGCGATCGCCGTCGCCGACCAGGACAAGCTGCCCGAGGGCTCGACCGTGGATGTCGAGTTCCCGGATGGGTCGATCGTGACCGGCACCGTGACCGAGGTGGCCTCGTCGTCGGCGGTCGACCCGACCGACCCGACGGCGGACCCGACGCTGGCCGTGGAGATCGCCTTGCCGAGCGTTCCGGAGTCGGCCGCTGAGCTCAACGAGCTCGACGTCGAGGTGCTGATCGTCGACAACCTCGCCGCGGGCGCGACCGTCGTTCCGGCGTCGGCGCTCGTCGCAACGCTGGATGGTGGCTTCGCCGTCGAGGTCGTGACGAGCGGCGGCACGACCCAGTTCGTGGCCGTGGATCCGGGCATGTTCGCCGACGGGTTCGTCGAGGTGACCGGCATCGAGCCCGGGACCGCCGTGGTGGTGCCGTCATGATCACCCTCCGACCCAACGGCTCCTCGGCCACCACCGAGCTCTCGAAGGGCGCCGCCCTCGAACTCCGGTCGGTCGTCAAGGAGTACCCGGGCGAGCCGCCGGTCCGTGCGCTCGACGACGTGTCCCTGCGGATCGACCACGGCGAGTTGGTCGCCGTCGTCGGCCCGTCCGGCTCGGGCAAGTCGACGTTGCTCAACGTGATGGGCACGCTCGACCGGCCGACCAGCGGTGTCGTCGCCGTCGACGGGATCGACACCGCGACCCGCAGCGAGAAGGAGGTCGCCGGGGTTCGGGCCTGCAAGATCGGGTTCGTCTTCCAGCAGTTCTTCTTGCTGCCGGGCATGTCGGCGGTGGAGAACGTCTCCAACGGCCTGCTGTACCAGGGCATCGCGCCCAAGGAACGGCGAGAGCGCTCGATCGAAGCGCTCGAACGGGTCGGCCTCGGGCATCGGCTCGACCATCCGCCGAACCACCTGTCGGGTGGTGAGCGGCAGCGGGTCGCGGTCGCTCGGGCGCTCGTGCATCGACCGGCGTTCGTGCTGGCCGACGAGCCGACCGGCAACCTCGACTCGAAGTCGACCGATGCGGTGATGAACCTGATCGGCGATCTTCACGCCGAAGGCACGACGATCGTCGTCATCACCCATGACACCGCGATCGCGGCCTCGCTCCCCCGCCAGTTGGCCGTGCACGACGGCGCGATCGTGTCCGACTCCGCGCTCGAGGGGGTGGTGCGATGACCGCCGTCACCACCCGGCCGGCGGGCAGCCGGCTCCGGACCGCCGACATCTTCCGGGTCGGCGCGTCCGGGCCTCGGGCCCGCAAGACCCGCACCGCGCTCAGCGCGCTCGGGGTCTCGATCGGTATCGCCGCCCTCGTCGGCGTGCTCGGCTTGTCCGAGTCGTCGAAGTCGGCCCTGCTCGACGAGATCGCGTCGCTCGGCACCAACCTGCTCACGGTCGAGGCCGGCGGCGGGTTCGGTGGTGGCGATTCGGCGTTGCCCGAGGACGCACTCGCCACCGTCGAGCGGATCCCGACGGTGACCGAGGCCAGCGCGGTGTGGTCGGTCGAGGCCGACGTGTATCGCAACGAGTTCATCCCCGAAGGCGAGACCGGCAGCATCCAGGTCGTCGCCGCCGATGACGGGCTCGTCGACACGCTGAACGGCGAACTCGCCGACGGGGTCTTCCTCGACGAAGGCACGAGCGCCTACCCGAACGCCGTCGTCGGCTCGGTCGCCGCCGAGCGGCTCGGGATCGAGGATCTCGACGAGCCGACCTATGTGTTGATCGGCGACGACTATGTCGAGGTCATCGGCATTCTCGAGGAGTTCCCCCTCGCCGCCGACCTCGACCGGGCCGTGATCATCGGGCAGGAAGCGGCGGTCGAGCACTACGACGCCGAGGAGAACCCGGCGGTGATCTACACGAGGGTCACCGACGGGTCGATCGACGAGACCCGCGACATCCTCCCGTCGACCGCCGACCCGGAGAACCCCGAGGAGGTCAGCGTCAGCCGGCCGTCCGACGCCCTCGAAGCGCAGGCCGCGGCCGACGACGCCCTCACGACCTTGTTCCTCGGACTCGGTGCGGTGGCGTTGCTCGTCGGCGGTATCGGCATCGCCAATGTGATGGTCATCGCCGTCATCGAACGGCGAGGTGAGATCGGCCTCCGCCGAGCGCTCGGCGCGACCCAGTCCCACATCCGACGGCAGTTCCTGACCGAGGCGGTGATCCTCTCCGTCCTCGGAGGAATCGGTGGGGTGCTCATCGGCGTCGTCGCCACCTACGTCTACGCCTGGTCCCAGGACTGGCGGGTGATCATCCCGCAGGAGGCGGCCATCGGTGGCTTCCTCGGCGCGATCGCGATCGGCGCCATCGCCGGGCTCTACCCCGCCAGCCGGGCCGCCCGCCTGGCCCCGACCGAGGCGCTGCGGACATGACCAACCATCACGAATCCACCGAGTCCACGAAAGGGACCGAACTCATGCTCACCACCACGCTCGGCGAACGGCTCGCCTCGGTGGCGTCCGAACTCGAATCGCTCGCCGGCCACGTCGACACCGTCAGCCCCGACGTGTCGACCGGCAACCGGGCGCTCGTGCTCCGTTTCCTGGACTCGATCGAGGCCGGCGATCTGGACGCCGCCCTCGAGTGCTGCCGACCCGACGTGCGCTACACGATCCCCGGACGGGGCTCGGCGAGCGGCGATCACCTCGGCCGTGAGGCGGTGCGGGCGGCGCTGCAGGCGCAGACCCGGCCCGGCGGCGAGATGCTCCAGTTCCTCACCCATGCGGTGATGGGATCGGGCTCACCGATCGTGTCGTACCACGAGGTCCTCGCCGGGCTCGACGGCAAGAGTGCTCGCTACCGGATGCTGCTGCTATTCGGGTTCACCGCCGGCACGATCAGCGAAATCCACGAGTTCACCGACGACCAGTACCTCGCCGACGACCTCTTCGCCGCCCCCTCGGCCGCCCCTGCATCCCGCCGCATGCGCGACCGAATCCCCTTCCTGGGGGCGCGGCGGTGAGTCCTCGGCCGGCGCCTCCCGCCTTGGCGCCGGTCGAGGACAGCCGGCGGTGCTTCGCCTTTTCGCGACGCGGCCCGACATCAAGACCCACATGACCCCGGCCGATGGCCACGTATGGGCACCCGGTGGGATCGAAACGGATGGACGGTTGGAGCATCGCTCGCGCTCGCCGTGACCGTGGGTGCGACCGGTCTCGGGTCGCTTGACGCCTCGGAGGCTGCGACCTTCGAGCCAGAGATCATCGAGGGGTGCAGCAACCTCGACGGCCACGTCGTGCACGACGGCGTCTGGTGGTCGGCGAACGGTGCACTCGTCCGCATCGACCGAGTCCCCGATCGGTGGCTCAGCGGCGAGCCGATCGCGGGACAGATCATCGTGGAGGGCGACACCGCACGGTTCGTGGCGAGTGAAGGCCCGGTCCTGGAACTTCGCCGCTACAGCGAACTCCACTGCATGATCGGCTGACGTCATTCTCCCCGCGGCGGTGATGGCCGGTACGGTCTGCGGCGATGAGCGATGCGGCCGTGATCGTCGAACGCCGGGAGCCGGGGATCGTGCTGGTCACGTTCAACCGGCCCGACTCGATGAATGCGTTCTCGAGCGAGATGGCGGCCGGGTTCACCCAGGCCCTACGCGAGGCCGATGGCGACGACTCGGTTCGGGTCGTGGTCGTGACCGGATCGGGACGGGCGTTCTGCGCGGGCGCCGACTTCTCGAAGGGATCGGGCGCATTCGCCGCGCCCACGAAGGAGACGTTCTCCTCGGACCCGCTCGACGACTTCCACCCGTGGGACTGCCGCAAGCCGGTGATCGCCGCGATCAACGGCCACGCCGTCGGGATCGGGCTGACGATGACCTTGCAGTGCGACATCCGCATCGTCGCCCAGGACGCCAAGCTCGGCATCGTGCAGAACCGGCGGGGTGTGCTCCCCGACGCTCATGCCCACTGGACCCTCCCCCGTCTCGTCGGCCACAGCCGAGCGACCGAACTGCTCCTGACCGGGCGGATGTTCAGCGGCCGCGATGCCGCCGACTGGGGGCTGGCGCTCGAAGCGCTCCCGGCTGATGACGTCCTTCCCCGCTCGCTCGAACTCGCCGCGGAAATGGCGGTGCACACCGCACCCGTGTCGGTCGGCGTCTCGAAACGACTGCTGTGGCGATCGGCGCCCGACGCGGACGAGATCAACGAGCTCGAACGCGACCTCCACCTTCACGTGATGGGTACCGCCGATTCCAAAGAGGGCGTGCAGGCGTTCATGGAGCGACGCGACCCGGAGTGGTCGCTCTCCCCGACCGAGGACTGGCCGGCATGGCTCGACGAGCGCTGATCGTCGGGGCCGGCGCCGCCGACCGGATCGCGGCGGGCTTGTCGGCCGACTTCGAGGTGAGCCGCCAGCCCGGCGCAACCGAGCTCGACCTGGTCGTGTGGGCCGACTATCCGGCGATCGCCTGCCGGCCGACGCCGATCATCGACCTCACCCCGAACGACTGGGATGCCGCCTGCGACGCGCCGCTCCGATCCGCGATCGACCTCGCTCGCGCCGTGCACGAACCGCTGGCCGCGGCGGAAGGGACGATCGCCTTCCTGGTGCCGCTCATGGCGTCGGCCGGCGGCGCGGGCTACGCGGCGCTCGCCGGCCTCGGCGAAGGGGTCCGCCTGCTGGCCAAGTCGCTCGCCAAGACCTGGGGCACCGACGGCATCACCGCCCACGCGGTCACGCTCGACCCGCACGCCTTCCTCGCGGCCGGTGACGCCGCTGGCATCGCGGCCGACAACTCGCTGCACGACCCGCCGCTCGGCCGGATCCCGGACGACCGTGACGATGTCGCCCCGATCATCGAGTGGCTGGCCTCCGACACCGCCCGGCCATTGACCGGGGCCTCACTCGTCGTCGACGGCGGCCTCTGGATGCCCGGATGAGCGGCCTCCTCAAGGGGAAGGTCGCGATCGTGACCGGCGCCGGCCAGGGGGTCGGCGAAGGGATCGCCCGCGCCCTCGCAGGAGCAGGCGCAGCGGTCGTCATCGCCGCCCGCCGCGCCGAGAACGGCGAGCCCGCAGCAGCCGCAATCCGCGAGCGCGGGCAGGCCGCGAGCTTCGTCCGCTGCGACGTCAGCGTCGAGGCCGACGTCCGCGCCGCCGTCGACCATGCGGTCAACGAGCACGGTGGTCTCGACATCGTCGTCCACAACGCCGTCTCCCCACCTGGTCCTCCCGCCCACGTGCAGGACGTCGATCCCGACGTCATCCGCGCCCAGATCGAGACCTCGACGACAGCGACCTACCTGTTCGCTCGCGCCGCTCACGTGCACCTGGTGGCACGGGGCGGCTCGATGATCCTCCTCACGTCACCAGCGGGGATGGAAGGGTCGGGCAACCTTCCCGTCTACGCCACGGTGAAGGGCGCCCAGCGCGGCATCCTCAAGTCGCTCGCTCGGGAATGGGGCCCCGACGGCATCCGGGTCAACGCCATCGCCCCCGTCGCCTGGACGCCTGCGATGACGACCGCGACCGAAGCCAACCCGACCCTGCAGGCCCGGCTCGAGGCGCGCACCCCGCTCGGCAAGATCGGCGACCCGGAGACCGACATCGGACCGGTCGCCGTCTTCCTCGCCTCCGACATGGCCCGCCACATGACCGGCCAGACGATGGCGGTCGACGGCGGCCGGTACCTGGGCCTGTGAGCGCGGCGACTGCGAGACTGCGCCGGTGAGCGACGTCCACGTGCTGATGAGTCCCGAGGCGGGGCGAGGGAAGACGGCCGCCGTGGCCGCCGACGTGCGCGACCGCCTCCAGATCCTCGGCCGCACCGTCGTCGATCTGACCGGTGCAGATGCGACCGAGTCGATCACCAACGCACGCGCCGCCGTCGCGGCGGGAGCCGAGCGGATCGTCGTGCTCGGCGGTGACGGCATGGTGCACCTCGCCGTCCAGGCGGTGGCCGGCACCGACACCGCGCTCGGCGTCATCCCCGTCGGCACGGGGAACGACTTCGTCCGGTCGCTTCCCGGGATCCCGGAGGATCCGCTCGATGCGGCCCGTACCGCGCTCGGTGATCCGGATCCGATCGACGCGATCCGGGTCGGCGATCGATGGGTCGCGTCCGTCGCCACCGCCGGATTCAGCGGCGATGTGAACGCCCGAGCGAACCAGCTCGCCCGGCCGAAGGGGCAGAGCCGGTACACCGTGGCCACCGTGCTCGAACTGCCCCGCCTCCAAGGACGCCCGACGACGCTCACCGTCGACGGCATCGCGCACGAGTACGACGCCGTGCTGCTCGCGGTCGGCAACACCGCCTGGTTCGGTGGCGGCATGCACATCTGCCCCGACGCCGATCCCGACGACGGCCTCCTCGACGTCACCGTCGTCGCCGGCGTGGGCCGCATCGAACTCCTCCGCTTCTTCAGCCGAGTCTTCAAGGGCACCCACCTCGACCACCCGAAGGTGCACACCCATCGCGGCGCCCGGATCGAACTCGACGCCGACGTTGCGGTCTGGGGCGACGGCGAACCAGTGGCCGACGGTCCGGCCGTGCTCGAAGCGGTGCCCGCGGCGATCCGCCTCGCCCGCTAGAAACAGCGCATGATCATCACCGCGGGCGAAGCGCTCGTCGATCTCGTACCCGATCCCGTCCCCGGCGGCGGCCCGATGAACACCGCCGTCGCCTGCGCTCGGCTCGGCGCGCCGACCGCGTTCCTCGGCGCGGTCTCCACCGATGTCCATGGCGACGCCATCTGGGCGCACCTCGAATCCAGCGGCGTCGACCTGCGACTCACCCAGCGGCGAGACGAACCGACCTGTCGAGCCGAGGTCGTCGGCGATCCGCCCGTCTTCCACTTCCACGGTGACGGCACCGCCGACCGGTTCATCGAACGGCCCGATCCGTCGCTCCTCGACGGCGGGCCGCATCTCCTGCACGGCGGGACGCTCGGCATCTTCCGGGAGCCGGGCGCCAGCGTCATCGCGAAGGTCGCCGAGGAGATCGAGGGGATCGTGTCGTTCGACCCGAATGCCCGTCCTCAGATCATCGAACCGCTCGGCCGGTCGGCTTGGGATCCCTGGTTCGATCGCTGGGTCGCGGCGTGTTCGCTCTTCCGCGGCTCCGACGACGACTTCGCCTGGATCTGGCCCGACCGCGAACCCGCCGACGCGGCCGCCGAACTCCTCGACCGCGGTGTCGTGGCCGTGCTGATCACATCGAGCAGCTCGGTGACCGTGGTGACCGCAGAAGGGTCCGCGGCCGTCACCGTGACCCCGGTCCCGGTTGCGGACACGGTCGGAGCCGGCGACTCGTTCTGCGGCGGCGTCCTCGTCGCCCTGTGGGAGCGCCAGATCCTCACCCCAGGGGCGCTCGCCACCGTCTCGCTCGCCGAATGGCGCGAGATCGTCGCCTTCGGGATCCGCGTCGCCGGTGTCACCGTGCAGCGCATCGGGGCCGACCCGCCACGGCGGAGCGAACTGCCCGCCTAGCCGTCCCAGGCGACCCGGAAGCCGAGATTCCCGGTCGGGGTGTCGGGCGTGTTGGAGCTCCGAGCGCCGACCCGGTAGCGGTTGCAGTACGAGTCGTGGCACAGGTAGCTGCCACCGCGCATCGCCCGCTGGTCGGCCCGTTCGTCCCACCAGTCGGCCGTCCACTCCCACACGTTGCCGGCCACGTCGACGAGACCGAATCCGTTGGCCGCATACGTGCCGACCGGCGACGTGCCGAGCCAGCCGTCGTCGAGCGTGTTGTCGGTCGGGAAGACGCCTTGCCAGATGTTGCAGTGATGCGCGCCGCCGGGCTCGAGTTCATCGCCCCACGCATAGCGAGCCTGATCGAGACCACCGCGAGCCGCCTTCTCCCACTCGGCCTCCGACGGCAGGCGACCACCGACCCACTCGGCGTAGGCGATCGCCTCGAACCAGTTGATGTGGATCACGGGATGATCGTCGAGCCCGTCGAGGTCGCTGTGAGGCCCCGACGGATGTCGCCAGTCGGCCCCCTCGA
This sequence comes from uncultured Candidatus Nemicrothrix sp., assembly GCA_964513285.1. Taxonomy (GTDB): domain Bacteria; phylum Actinomycetota; class Acidimicrobiia; order Acidimicrobiales; family Aldehydirespiratoraceae; genus UBA11606. The sequence goes on along the minus strand of CAZEML010000004.1, from coordinate 18,278 downwards.
CCGCCCGCCACCACTCCGCGCCGACCACGCCTCGGGTCGGAGGAAAGTCGTCGGGCAGCAGGCCACCGAACACGAACGACCACCCGTCGGACTCCGCGAGGGTCGTGAAGCCGGTCTGGGCGGCGAACGCCGCGAACTCGGCGTTGGTCACCGGCGCCCGACCGATCGAGAACGCGCCGAGCTCGACGGTGCGGATCGGCCCCTCCCGGTCGGCGGGAAACCGATCGTCATCGGTGCCCATCCGGAACGCTCCGGCGGGAATCGTGACCGCCGCCGCCCGCACCTCAGACGCGACCGAGCCGCCCGTGGGGGACGGACGGCTCGTCGTGGGGGATCGTGATTCTCGGCTCGGCGAGCAGCAGGGATCGGTCACCCCTGCATCCTCGCCTCGCTACGAGGCGCGTGCCATCGCGGAGCGAGCCCGCTCCTCCGCGACCCGCTTGCGACCGATGATCGGGGTGGTGGGAGGGAACCCGGCGTCGGAACGCTCGGACTCCGATTCGCCGCCCCAGAACCCGAGCTCCCGGTTGGTGCGGGCGTATTCACGGCACATGGCGGCGGAGTCACAGCCCTGGCAGATGGCGCGAGCCTTGGCCTCTCGACGTACTCGGGCTTCGGGCCGTTCGGCGAAGGGAGCGAAGAACAGATCGCTCTTGCCGTTGCACGCCGCTTCGGACATCCATCCGGTCGGACCGATCGGCCCGGTGGATTCGGTTTCAGCCATGTCGAGCATGTGGACTCTCGCTTCCCTGAGGACCGCCTTCACGCCGCCCGGCGTGCCGCTTGGTTCCTCGATCAGCTCTACGAGGAACCTACGGAAAACGGAGGCGCACATACAGAGGAACGCAATGATTGTTAACGCTAGCTCACATCTGTCACAGAGATGACGTTAAGCGACCTGGACACTTCCACGGATAGCGGTTGGTTCAAACGGCCTACGTGGTCGCTGGCCAACGCACCGCGAAGCGGGCGCCACCGATCGGCGCATCCTCCACCACGACCTGCCCGCCCATCGAGCGGACCGACTCGGCGACAACCGCGAGACCGAGTCCGGCACCGCCTCGATCACGGGTGCGGGCGTCATCGAGGCGAGCGAAACGTTCGAAGATGCGGGCTCGATCCTCG
>CAZEML010000004.1:8343-17053 GCA_964513285.1 uncultured Candidatus Nemicrothrix sp. | reverse complement strand
CAGCCTGTCGCTCCTCGCCCCGGGCCAGGACGAGCAGATCCTCGACGATGCGTTGGAGCCGGGTGCTCTCCGAGAGCACTCCGTCGGCGAGCTCCTCGACCGACGTGCCGTCGGGCGTCCGCTTGGCGACCTCGGCCTCGCTCCGCAGCACCGCGACCGGCGAGCGGAGTTCGTGGCTGGCATCGGAGACGAACTGGCGGAGCCGACGGTCGTCGACCTCGAGCCGGTCGAGCATCGAGTTCATCGTCGCCGCCAGTTCCGCGATCTCGTCGCCGGTGCCGGGCTCGGGCACCCGTTCGTGCAGGTTGCCGCTGGAGATGGCGCCCACCTGGCTGGTGATGGAGTGCACGGGGCTGAGCGCGCGGCCGGTCAACAGCCACGCGAGCGCCCCGCCGAGGATCACGAGCACCGGCACGCTCACCCAGACGATCGATCGGATGCTGTCGAGCCCGCGGTTGATGTCGGACACGTCGGCGAACACCACGAACTCGGTGTCGTCGACCGTGCTGGTCCCGAACACCAGCGCCGATGCGTCGCTCACGTCCTCGAAGTCGTCCTCGTCGACCCCGATCGCGAACACGTCGTCGACATCGAAGTCGACGGTGACGAAGAGGAGTTCGTCGATCCCCGACTGAGGAATGATCGGCGCATCCGACTCGTCGAGCGCTTCGGGCCCTTCGAGGGTGAGCGCCTCGGGGTCGAACTGCACGATCTGCCCGAAGTAGGTGAGGATCTCGACCGTCTCACCCGGCTCGTAGTCCGCGGCGTCGAGGAGCCGATCGAGCGCCTCGGTCCCGACCAACTCGCCGAGCGAGAACGAGAGGTTCTCGAGCTCGGCTTGGATGCTGAAGTCGTCGACGAAGATCGCCTCGCCGCCATCGAGCAGGAGCTCGCCGTCCTCGTCGTCGAGCTCACCTTCGAGGATGGCGACCTGGCCACCGAACTCGATCAGCTCCGCGACGACGTCGAGCTGCTGCTCAGCCGCCGCGTCGAGCTCGTCGGCCACGAGCTCCTCCTCGACCTGATCGAGCCCGAGGGTCGCGGCGACCACGCCGAGCAGGAGCGCGACGAGCACGACCAAGCCCGTCAGCCGCGCCCGGACCGAGAGGTTCATCACGGCGCGGTCACCTGATAGCCGACCCCGCGAACCGTGCGGACGGTGCTGACGTCGAACGGCTTGTCGACCTTGCGGCGGAGGTAGCCGATGTAGACCTCCACGATGTTGGGGTCGCCGTCGAAGTCGATGCCCCAGACGTCGTCGATCAGGTCCTGCTTCGGCACGACGTCGGGATGCCGACGCATCAGCGTCTCGAGCACCGCGTGTTCGCGAGGCGTGAGCTCGATCAGGGTGTCGGCCCGTGTGCAGCGCCGGGTCGCGGGGTCGAGGGTGAGGTCGCCGACCGTGTGCACCATCGCCGGCGCCGAGGCGTTGCGCCGCGCCAACGCGCGGAGGCGGGCGGTCAGCACCATGTGGGAGAACGGCTTGCGCAGATAGTCGTCGGCGCCGAGCTCGAGGCCCTCGGCTTCGTCGTACTCGCCGTCCTTGGCCGTCAGCATCAGGATCGGGGTCCAGTTGTCCTCCTCGCGGAGGGTGCGGCACACCTCGTAGCCGTTCATGCCCGGGAGCATGATGTCGAGGACGATCGCGGCGTACTGGCCCTCGCGAGCCCGCCACAGGCCGTCGGTGCCGTCGTGCACGACGTCGACGTCGAACCCGTCGGCTTCCAGGCCGCGCGCGATCGATGCCGCAAGCCGCTCTTCATCGTCCACGACCAAGATCCGCACCCGTGCAGTGTGCCAGGTCGTTCCTGAGGGGTAGCTGAGAGTCCTCTCAGGTGTTCTCAGACTCGTCTCAGGCGCGCTCAGGCACGTTTCGGATCGTCCACTCCGGACACCCCCCAACCCTCCCCAGGAATGAGAGAAAGCGATCCACCCATGTCCCCCGAGAACCCCGAGACCGAAACCCCCGAGCCGAGCCCCGAGGCTGCGGCGCCGACCCGTCGCCGCACCAGCGTGCTCGGCGGTGCGCTGCTCGGTGCCATCGCCTTGACCGCTTCGGTGGTCGGCGTCAGCGCCATCGCCAGCGCCCAGGACGACCCCGAGGTCGACGAAGCCGAAGCGGCCGAGGTCGAGGAGATGTCCGACGAGGACCTCGACGGTGTCGAGATCAGTTTCTTCGACGACGGTGACCTCGACGAGGGCGACCTCGACGGCGAGATCATGATCGACGAGTTCGACGACCCGGCGTGGGCCGCGTTCGACGAGTGCATCACCAACGCCATCGGCGACGACGCCTTCGGCGAGGTCGACGAGGACACCGAGCTCACCGACGAGCAGTGGGAAGCCCTCGAAGCCCAGTTCGAGCAGGCCGAGCAGGCCTGTGAGGACCTCCTCCCCGAGGACGTCAAGAACGAGATCGCCGCCTGGCAGCCCTACGAGGAGTGCATCGACGGTCAGCTCGGCGAGCAGGACTTCGACGAAGACTCCGAGCTCACCGACGCCGCCGAAATCTCCGAAGAGCAGTGGGAAGCGCTCGAGGCCCAGTGGATCGCCGCTGACGAAGCCTGCTTCGACCTGCTGCCCGAGTCGGCCAAGGCCGAAGCCGAGGCGTTCAAGGCCTACGACCAGTGCCTGACCGACGCCGGCTTCGGCGACGACATGGGCTCCGCGATCGTCTACGTCGAGGACGGCGAGACCGGCCAGTCGATCCAGTTCGGCGAGTCCACCGGCACCGTCACCATCACCGGAGACGCCAACGGCGTGAGCATCGCCACCGACGGCGACGTCTCGGTCATCGACGACGAAGCGTTCGAGGCCGCCTTCGAGGCCTGCGACGAGCTGCTCCCCGAGGACCTGTTCGAGCTCGACGAGGGCATGGAGTTCGACGAGGGCGACCTCGACGAAGGCGACCTCGACGACGAGGACGAGGGCGACGACGACGCCTGATCGTCCCGATCAGCCACTCCCCCCAACCAACCACCCAGCGAACGGGCGCCCTTCGGGGCGCCCGTTTCGTGTGTCAGCGGCGACGCCAGGCGACGACCGACTGCGGCTTGTCGTCCTGATCGCCCTTGCCCGGGTGGAACGACGCCGGGTCGGTCCGTTCGAGCAGCTCCCACTCGCCGGCCTGTTCGAGCCGACTCGCTTCGGGTTCGAGGGCGGCCCAGACCTCCTCGCGCACGGTGAGGACGACCACGCCGCCGGGCTTCACCACCCGCAACGCCTCCGGGAACCCCTCCGCACCGACATGGCCGTGGGTGTACACGCCGGTGGCGATGTAGGCATCGACCGACCCGTCGGGCAGATCGAGCGCGGTGAGGCTCCCCTGGACGAGCCGGTCATACCAGCCGCCCGCCTCGGCCCGATCGAGCATGCCTCGTGAGAGATCGATCCCGATCAGCTCACCGTCCCAGCTCGCCGACCGGAGCGCCCGACCGACCCCGCCGGTCCCACAGCCGGCGTCGAGCACCGTCGCCGGCGTCGCGTGGGCGAGCAGCCGTTCGACCGCCTTCACCGGCCCGACCCAGCCCCACTCGTCGTGATCGTCGTCGTACTCCGCCGCCCACGCGTCGTAGCGCGCGGCGAGCTGCTCGTCGTCGCTCGTCGCGAAGATCCACGAGAGCTTGTCGTCGCTCACGCGGCCACCACGCCATCGTCGTGCAGGGCGCCGATCTCGGCCGACGTGAGCCCGAGCGTCTCGGCCAGAATCTGTTCGGTGTGCTCGCCGAGGCGAGGAGCGGGCGACGGCTCGACAGGCAGTCGGCCATCGAACGCGACCGGCGAGCCCGGCGTGAGGTAGGTACCGATGTTGGGCTGGTCGACGTCGCGGAACAGTTCGCTCTCGGTCGAACAGCGGGGGTCGTCGTCGACCAGTTCCTTGAACGTCTGGTAACGACCCCAGCACACACCGAGGGAATCGAACCGGGCGGCGACCTCGTCGATCGTGCGGGCGGCGATCCACGGCGCGACCGCGGCCGTGATCGCCTCGCGGTGGGCGAAACGCTCGCCCTCGTCGCGGAAGCTGACGCCGAGCTCGGTCTCGATGGCGGCGACGGCGTCGGTCGCGTCGGTCGCTTCGAGCAGACCCGACCACTGCTTGGGCGAGATGCCGACCGCATACACGGTGACACCGTCGGCGGTCGTGAAGGTGGTGCCGTAGGCGCCGTAGATGTCGTTGCCGAAGCGTTCGCGTTCGGTGCCGTTGATCTGGGCCTCGGCGACATGGCCAAGCGCACTGACAGCGACGAGGGCGACATCGGACAGGGCCAACGACATCGACGATCCCTCCCCGGTCCGCATCCGGTGCCGATCGGCGGCGAGGATCCCGAGCGCTGCGGTCTGACCACAGATCAGGTCCCACGCGGGCAGCACGTGGTTGATCGGCTCGGTCCCGCCGACCGGGCCGGTGGCGGTCGGGTACCCAACCGCGCAGTTCACCGTGTAGTCGAGTGCGGTCGAGCCATCGCGGTTGCCGGTGATCGCCAGCATGACGAGGTCGTCGCGGCGAGCGGAGAGCGCCTCATGGCTCATCCAGCCGCGAGCCGGGAAGTTGGTCAGGAACGTTCCTGCGTCGGCGACGAGCGCGGTCAGCAACTCCTTCGCCCGATCGCTGCGGAGGTCGACGGCGATCGACCGCTTGCCCTTGTTGAGGCCAGCCCAGTAGATCGATTCGCCATCGGCGGTCAGCGGCCACCGGCGATAGTCGATGCCGCCGCCGATCTGATCGAAGCGGATCACGTCGGCGCCCAGCTGAGCGAGGGTCATGCCACCGGACGGGGCGGCGACGAACGCCGACCCTTCGATGACCCGGAGTCCGTCGAGTGGAGGTACCTGCACCGCCGAATGGTGGCGCAACGGCTGGGCCAGGTCCACCCGGATGAGGGCGACCGGAGCGCAGTCGACGGCACCGCTACCGTCGACCGGATGCATCGGCTCCACCACCTCGCCGTCGTCGCAGCCGCGACGCTCGTCGCTGCATCGTGTTCGTCGGGCAGCGACGACGTCGAGTCGGTCGAGCCCGAGCCCGTTTCGCTCACCATCGAGATCGAGGCCGAGTGGGGCGAATGGTTCGAGGAGGCCGATGTTCGCGGCACGTTCGTGCTCAAGGAGATCGGGTCGAACACGGTGCAGGTGTGGAACGAGGACCGGGCCGTTGAGCCTCGTCGTCCCGCCTCGACGTTCAAGATCCTCAACTCGCTGATCATCCTCGAGACCTCGACCCTCGACGGCGTCGACGACATCGTGGAGTGGGACGGCGTCGACCGTGGAATCGACGTCTGGAACCAGGACCATTCGCTCCGCTCCGGCATCGAGGTCTCGGCGGTGTGGATGTACCAACGCCTGGCCCGTGCGGTCGGCGAACCCGCCATGCAGGACTGGGTCGAGCAAGCGGGGTACGGCAACGCCGACATCGGGGGTGGCATCGACCAGTTCTGGCTCGACGGCGATCTACGGATCAGCGCGACCGAACAGGTCGAGTTCCTCGAACGATTCGTCACCAGTGAACTGCCGTTTCGTCCCGACGTGGTCGACGCGGTCGCGGAGATCCTCGTACGCGAGGAAGGAACCGAGTGGACCTGGTCGCACAAGACCGGCACGGCACTCGCCGCGGACCCGGTGCTCGGCTGGCTCGTCGGCACGACCGAGTTCGACGGCCGGCAGTTCGTGTTCGCCATGAACCTCGACCTCGAGTCGCGGACCTCCGTCGACACCCAGATCGATCCTCAGGTGCGCCAGCTCCTGACCCGCCGGATCCTCGAATCCCAAGGCGCACTCCCGCCGGCGTGACCGACGGGCTACACCCGACAAGCGGTTCGAACGTAGGGTCGGGGCTGGCAGGAGGAACACCGTGAGCAAGCTGCAGAACGATCCCCGAATCGATCCCCGGATCAAGGCGACGATGGGCGCCTTCCCCGTCGGCGAGCGGCCCGACGTCGCCAGCCGCGATGAGATGATGGCCGAACACGAAGCTCCGGGCGCCGGAGCGATCCGCGAGATGATGGACGCGTTCTTCGATGCGATGGACAACGAGGAGGTCGCGCCGTCGGCCGGCCTGCGCATCACCGAACACATCTACACGTCGGCCCCCGACGGCAACACGATCCCGTTGCAGTTCATGCGTCCCGACCATGACGACGTCGTCGGCTGCGTGTACTACATCCACGGCGGGGGCATGGCGGCGCTGTCGGCGTTCAACGGCATGTACCGCACCTGGGGGCGGGTCCTCGCTCATCAAGGCATGGCCGTCGCCATGCCGGACTTCCGCAACTGTGAGGTGCCGTCCCGCTCAGAGGACGTCGCGCCGTTCCCGGCCGGACTCAACGACTGTGTCTCGGGCCTGAAGTGGGTCATCGATCACGCTGATGAGCTGGGCATCGACCCCCAGAAGGTGATCATCGCCGGTGAGAGTGGCGGCGGGAACCTCACGTTGGCGACCGGGATGAAGCTCCTTCAGGACGGCGACATCGATCTGATCAACGGCCTCTACGCGCTGTGTCCGTACATCGCCGGCGAGTGGCCCCAGGAGCGCTTCCCGTCCTCGATCGAGAACGAGGGCATCCTGCTGAGCCTGCACAACAACCGGGGGCGCATGGGGTACGGCATCGAGGCGTTCGATGCCGGCGACCCGCTGGCGTGGCCGTCGTTCGCCACCGAGGAAGACGTCGCGGGCCTGCCGCCGACTTTCATCTCGGTCAACGAATGCGATCCGCTGCGCGACGAAGGGATCGAGTTCTACCGGCTTCTGCTGCGCGCAGGTGTTTCGGCCCAGTGCCGCACCGTGATGGGCACCATCCACGGCACGGAGATCTTCGCGAGCGCCTGCCCCGACATCAGCTACGAGACCGCGGCGAGCGTCGCCCACTTCCTCGACGCCGTCAGTGGCTGAGGCTCAGCCGATCCAGTTGATCGACTGCAGCTCGCTGTAGGCGGCAACACCCCACTTGCCGCGATCACGGCCAACGCCGGACATCTTGAAGCCACCGAACGGCGCCTCCATGTGCGGCTGGATGACATTGAGGCCGACGTTGCCGGACTCCAGCTGCTGACCGATCGCGTACGCCCGGTTGGTGTCGCCGGAGAACACATAGCTGTAGAGGCCGTAGTCGGAGTCGTTGGCGAGGGCGACGGCGTGATCGTCGTCGTCGTACGGCATCACGACGATCACCGGCCCGAACGCCTCTTCGCGCACGACGTGCATGTCGGGCGTGCAGTCGGCGAGCAGGGTCGGGGCGATGTAGTAGCCGTCGAGCTCGGGACGTTCGCCGCCGACCACGAGGGTCGCACCGGCGTCGGTGCCGGACTTGATGAACGCCTCCACCCGGTCGCGATGCACCTCGGTGATGACCGGGCCGACGATCGTGCCCTCGGCGGTGGGGTCGCCGACGGGCATGAACCCGGCGAACGTCTTGAGGGTCTCGACCAGCTGGTCGTAGACGTCCTTGTGGGCGATCACGCGGGTCGGTGCCGTGCAGATCTGGCCCGAGTGGAAGCCCCACACCGTCGCGATCGCCTGCGCGGCGGCCCCGACGTCGGCATCCTCGGTGACGATCGCCGCCCCCTTGCCGCCGAGCTCCATCAGCAGCCGCTTCATCGTCTTGCCGCCGTTCTCCATGATCTTGGCGCCGACGCCGGTCGAGCCGGTGAACGAGATCATGTCGACGTCGCGGGTGTCGACGAGGGCGGCAGGCACCTCGGGGCCGGCACCGTTGACGATGTTGACCACGCCGGGCGGGAAGCCGGCAGCCGCGACCGCCTCGCCGAGCAAGAAGATGCCGAGCGGATCCTGCGGCGCCGGCTTGATGACGGTGGTGCACCCGGCCGCGAGCGCCGGGGCGAGCTTGCCGGCGACGTTGGTGACCGGGAAGTTGTAGGGCGTGATGCAGGCGACGACGCCGACGGGCTGGTGCATCACCCGCGCCGACATCAGACCGGCCGGGCCGAGTGGACCCTTGGCGACCGGCACCGGGGCGAGGCTCTCGTCGAGATCGATCGGGTTGGCGTAGTACCGGAAGCGATCGACCGCGGGGCCGCCCACCTGCAAGGTCTCGGTGATCTTCTGCAACGCGCCGGTCTCGGCCTGCACCGTCGGGACCCAGTCAGCCGAGCGCTTGGCGACCTCTTCGGCGAGGCGACCGATCGCGGCGCACCGTTCTTCCCGGCTGGTGTTCTTCCAGCCGAGCGACGCCGCCTTGGCCGCCGCCGCCGCGTCCTCAGCCTGCTGCACACTCGCCTCGGGAGCGTGGCCGACGACCTTGGTGGTGGCCGGATCGACGATGTCGTAGGTGCCGGCGGCGGGGTCGACCCACTCGCCGTTGATCAGCAGCTGCCAGTTCTTGTCGACATCGATCGCGCTCATGGGACCTGACGATACGTCAGGTGAACGTACGGCTCGAAACCCTCGCCCCGTCGGGCTGTTGCACCACTGGACCAGCTTGTTAACGTTGACTCACATCATCCCCTGAGGAGGAGCCATGGCAGACGCCGTCATCGTGTCCACGTCCCGTACCCCGATCGGTCGGGCCAACAAGGGCTCGCTCGTCGATGCCCGCCCCGACGACATGTCGGCGCACACCTTGAGCGATGTGCTCGCCAAGGTCGACATGGATCCCAACGAGGTCGAAGACGTCATCTGGGGCATCGGTCAGCCCGGTGGTGAGGGCGGCTACAACATCGCCCGCGTGATCTCGGCCCAGCAGGGCCTCGCCATCCC
>CAZEML010000004.1:0-8323 GCA_964513285.1 uncultured Candidatus Nemicrothrix sp. | reverse complement strand
ACGATCCGCACGGCCGCTCACGCGATCATGGCCGACGAGGGTGACTGCTTCGTCGCCGGTGGCGTCGAGACCGTCAGCCGCTACATGCACGGCGCGGCCGACACCGGCCCCCACAACGAGGTCTTCGCCGACGCCGAGGAGCGCACCAAGGCTCGCTCCGCCGGTGGCGCCGACACCTGGCAGCCGCCCGCCGGCGTGCCCGACATCTACATCGCGATGGGCCAGACCGCCGAGAACGTCGTGCAGCACACCGGCATCAGCCGTGAGCGCCAGGACGAGTGGGGCGTCAGCTCCCAGAACCGGGCCGAGGCCGCCCTCGCCCGTGGCTTCTTCGAGCGGGAGATCACCCCGTACACCCTGCCCGACGGCACCGTCGTCTCTCAGGACGACGGCATCCGCGCCGGCACCACCCTCGAGAAGGTCAGCCAGCTTTCACCGGTGTTCCGTCCCGACGGCACCGTCACCGCCGGCAACGCCTGCCCGCTCAACGACGGCGCGGCCGCCGTGCTCGTCATGAGCGACACCAAGGCCAAGGCGATGGGCCTCACCCCGATCGCCAAGATCATCTCCAGCGGCGTCTCGGCCCTCAACCCCGAGATCATGGGCCTCGGCCCGATCGACGCCTGCAAGCAGGCGATGGCCCGCGCCGGCATGTCGATCAACGACATCGACCACGTCGAGATCAACGAGGCGTTCGCCGTCCAGGTCCTCGGCTCGGCCGACGAACTCGGCATCGACCTCGACAAGCTCAACCCCAACGGCGGAGCGATCGCCCTCGGTCACCCGTTCGGCATGACCGGCGCCCGCATCATGACCACCCTGCTCAACGGCCTCGAGGACTCCGGCGCCACCATCGGCATGGAGTCGATGTGCGTCGGCGGCGGCCAGGGCATGGCGATGATCGTCGAGCGCCTCAACTAATCGACGCTCAACATCAGATGACTCGCATGACGGCGATCGTCGGCGCGGCAACGGCCGTGCTGGTGATCGCCGTCGTCGCGTTTCGCATCCTCTTTCGCGTCTACTTCATCCCGTCGGAGGCGATGCAACCGACACTGTCGGCCAACTCGCACATCACGGTTCGGCTGACCGACTCGGTGAACGTCGGCGACATCGTCGTCTACCGAAACCCCGGCCCTGGCACCTTCGCCGACGTCGTACACCGAGTCGTAGCGATCGGGGGGCAACGCCTCGAGATCGTCGACGGGAACGTGACCATCGACGGCGAGCTGCTCGACGAGCCGTATCTCTCGCCGGGCATGGAGACGCCGACCCTCGAACCGATCTCCGTCACCCTCCCTCCGAGGACGTTCTTCGCGATGGGTGACAACCGGCGGAACAGCGCAGATTCGCGAGCGTTCGGACTCGTTCCCGAGGACGACGTCGTCGGTGTCGCCGTCATTCACGCTCGTTGGCCTGGCCTGCTCCTCAACGCCACCGCCCTGCTCGTCGTACCGCTCTTCCTCGGGCTGATGGTACGAGACTGGCGACGCGCTCGACTCAGCTCAGGGCGGCGATGACGTCGTCGGGAGCCTGAACCAGCTCGATCAGCACCCCTTCGCCCGAGAGCGGGAACTCGTCGTTGCCCTTCGGGTGGACGAACACGATGTCGTGCCCGGCTGCCCCGGGACGGATCCCTCCCGGGGTGAACCGCATGCCCTGTTCCGTCAGCCACTCGACCGCGGCGGGCAGGTCGTCGACCCAGAGCCCGACATGGTTGAGCGACGGGTCGTGCACCTTCGGCCGTGACTCGGGATCGCTCGGCTGCATCAGGTCGACCTCGACGGCATGGGCGCCCGAACCGAGCCGCAGGATGTCCTCCTGCACGTTCTCGGACTCGCTCGTGTAGTCGCCGACCTTCTCGACCCCGAGCGTGTCGACCCACAGCCGGCTGAGGGCACCGAGATCGAGACCACCGATGGCGATCTGCTGGAGGCCGAGGACGCGGAACGGGCGGTCGCTGCTCATGACGCGCACCCTACCGAGCTTCACACAAGCTTGATAAACGCCGCGGTCGTCGCTTCACGAGCGCTCACGAGGATGACCCCCAATCCCCCACGAAACGGAGTTACCCCAGTGCTCAGCACACTCACCAACGCCCAGCTCGCCGCCGCCGACAGCGGCGTCTTCGCCAGCCACCGCGGCGGCGATCACGAAGGCGGCTTCTTCTTCTTTCTCCTCCTGCTCGCCCTCATCGGTGGCACCATCTTCTTCTGGCGTCGTCGTCGAGGCGACGCCAACGTCGACCCGACCCCGCCGCCGGCTCCCCCGGCTCCGGCCGGCGCCCGAGCCCTCCTCGACGAGCGGTTCGCCAAGGGCGAGATCGACCAGGCCGAGTACGAACACCGCCGTGCGGTGCTCGCCGGCGAGTCGGCCACGCCTCCCGTGAGCGGTCCCCCCGCCGCTCCCGAGGCGCCGGCCGACGCGCCGGACGCAGACGAGAACCAGTGATCGACCCCAAGTAGGGTCAGCGGGCCGGCCGTCCTCCGCCGTCACGGCCGGCCCGCTTCACCCGTTCCCTCACCTCGCCCTGCCATGAGCCGCATCCTCGTCGTCGACGACGAAGAACCGATCCGCCGCCTCGTCCACTCGTACCTCACCGACGAGGGGTTCGAGGTCGAGGAGCTCGCCGATGGCGAGGCCGCGGTCGAGCGGATCGGCCGTAGCCCCGAGATCGAACTGATCGTGATGGACGTGCGCATGCCGAAGCTCAACGGGGTCGATGCCCTCCGCGAGATCCGCCGCACCTCCGACACGTACGTGATCATGCTCACCGCCGCGACCGAAGAGACCGATCGGCTGATCGGCCTGTCGGTCGGCGCCGACGACTACATCACCAAGCCGTTCTCTCCGAGAGAGGTCGTCGCTCGGGTCAAGGCCGTGCTGCGCCGGTCCCGCGGCGCGGCCGCGCCGGTCGAGCGATCAGTGCTCGAGTTCGACGGGCTCACCATCGACGTCGACCAACACACCGTCGAACGCGACGGCGAACCGATGGACCTCACGGCGCTGCAGTTCCAGCTCCTGCTCGCGCTAGCCGAATCCCCCAAGCGGGTCTTCGCCCGCCATCAGTTGATCGAGCGGGTCTGGGGCCAAGACTTCTTCGGCGAGGAACGCATCGTCGACGTCCACATCGGCAACCTCCGCAAGGCCCTCGGCGACGATCCCTCCGACCCACAGGTCATCGGCACCGTCCGCGGTGTGGGCTACCGCTTCGTCGCCGAACCACTCGACCGATGACCACCCGCACGCTGCGTCGGCAGCTCTTCCGCTCCCACCTCCAGGTGATGTTCGTCGCGATCGGCGTGATGGTCGCCGTCACCATCACCGGCTTCGTGCTCGTGATCGCCATCACCGGCGACGACTTCGTGATCGGGCGAGGCGGGCCCCACATGAGCCGGGAGGAAGAGGACGCGTTCGGTGCGCTGTTCCCCTTGCTCGTGATCGGCGCCGCCGTCGGCGCCGCGTCGTTCGTGGGGTGGCGGGTCTCGCGGCGACTCGGCTCACCGCTCGAGTCGCTCGGTGCCACCGCCCGCGAGATGGCGTCCGGCAACTACGACGTCTCGGTCGAACCGACCGGCATCGAGGAACTCGACCAGCTCGGCACCGACGTGCAGTCGCTCGCCAACGCGCTCGCCGAGACCGAAGCCCGGCGTCTCCGCTTGATCGGCGACATCGCCCACGAACTCCGCACGCCGCTCTCCACCATCGAGGGCTCGATGGAGGCGTTGATGGACGGGGTCGTGCCCGCCGACGACGAGACCTTCGCCGGCATCGCCCGCGAAGCCGCCCGCCTGCGCCGGTTGGCCAACGACCTCTCGGACCTCTCGTCCTCAGCCGAGCAGGATGTCCTCGCCGACGCCGGCCCGGTCGACATCGCCACCCTCGCGCAGGAGGTCGGCGACCTCCTGTCGGTTCAAGCCGAGGCGAAGGGGCTCCAGCTGCTGGTCGCCGCCGACGCCCCTGCGGTCGTCACGGGCAACCCCGACCGGCTCGCCCAGGTGCTGACCAATATCGTCGGCAACGCCATCCAGTACACCGAGACGGGACGAATCGACCTCGCGGCCACCGCGACCGCGGAACGGGTCATCGTGACCGTCACCGACACCGGTCGAGGCCTGGAGCGCGACGATCTCACCAAGGTCTTCGACCGCTTCTACCGAACCGACGAGCACTACGCCGACGGAACGGGCGTCGGCCTCACCATCGCCCAACAGATCGTGTGGGCGCACGGCGGCACGCTGAGCGCCGAGTCTCCCGGCCTCGGCCGAGGCACGACGTTCACGATGTCGTTGCCGGCCGCGTGACGATCAGACGATTCGCCCGTCGCGCAAGGTGATGACCTCGTCGGCGAGGTCGAAGGCGAGCTGGCGGTGCGACACCGCGATCACCGTGCTGCGCCCGAGGGCCCGGAGCCGGCCCCACAGTTCGAGTTCGGTGGCGACGTCGAGCGCACTCGACACATCATCGATCAACAAGAGCTCCGGCGACGTGAGCAGGCTGCGCGCCGCTGCGACCCGCTGCGCCTGGCCGCCGGAGAGCCGAAGCCCTCGGGCCCCGACCCGCGTGTCGATGCCCTCGGGCATCTCGCCCAGGTCTCGGTCGAGGGTGGTGAGGGCGAGGGTGGCCTGCAGGTCGAGATCGTCGCGTCCGAGCCGGATGTTGGAGGCGACCGACTCGCTGAACAAGCGGGGCACCTGCGGGAGGTAGGCGGCTCGGGGCGGCACCATCCACGCAGCGACGTCGTCGATCGTCGCGCCGTTCCAGGCGATCTCGCCCTCGTCGGCGGTTTCGAGGCCGGCGAGCACCCGCAGCAGGGTCGACTTTCCGGACCCGACCTCGCCGGTCACAACCACGAACGCGCCCCGCGGGAGCGAGAGGTCGATCGAACGGATCCCCCCGCCCGTGTCGGGATGCAGGAACGACAGACCGCGCACGTCGAGGCGGTCGAGCCCGACCCGATCGGGGTCGGGTTCGCGGACCCGCATCACCTCACCGGGTTCGATCGTGACCTCGGTGGGATCGACCAGGTCGTCGACCGTGGTCACCATCTGACCCATGCGCTCGTACGCGACGATCGCCTGCTCGCGAGCGGTGATCAGCCGGGCGGTGAACCGTGGCACCCGGCCGAGCTGGACGGCGTAGGCGACGAAGAGGGCGAGGTCACCGACACTGAGGGTGCCGTCGCGCATGCCCGGCACGAGGACGAGCATCGTGAGCCCGATGCTCACGTCGGAGGTCGACGACGACATCCCGTCGATCGTCTGCTGCAGGACGGTGTCGCGCACCGCGGTGCGGCGACGTCGATCGGTGTGGGTCTCGAGGCGAGCGATCGCCGCCTCCTCGCGCCCGGCGAGGCGGAACGCCAGCATCCCGGCGAACATCTCGCCGAGGTAGGAGTTGACCTCGGCCGCGGCTCGGCGGTCGGCCTCGCGAGCGGCGTACAACCGGGGTGTGAGGAGCCGGGTGACGACCGTGACGATGGCCAAGGGGATGATGGCGACGAGTGCGGCGGGAACACTGATCGTCGCCATGACGCCGAGCGCCAGGACGCCGTAGAGGAGGATGCCGCCGCCGTCGAGCCACGAATCGGCCCAGATCACGGTGTCGCGGGTGTCGTCGTGGAACCGGGTGATCGCTTCGGACGGGCTCATCGGCAGGCGGGCGGCCTTGGGACCACCGCTCACGGTCTGGGCGTGGAGCATGTTGGTGCGGACGAGGGTGCTGACCGCGACCCACCACCGCACCACCAACCAGACCGAGACGGCGAACACGACCCACGAGAACGCCTCGGCGACACCGAGCAACACGAGCAGCCGGGTGACCGAACCCGACGCTTCCAGCTCGTCGAACACGAGTTTCAGGAGCCAGCCGGCCAGCAGTGGGCTCAGGTAGTAGGTGGTCCAGCAGACGGCGGTGATGCCCCACAGCCGTCCCCGGAAGATGCCAGTGCGCCAGGCGAGGCGATCCGGTTGGATGGTCGCGCTCATCCGCCCGCTCCCGGTTCGAGCAGGGCAGCGTCGACTTCGGCCTCGGCGCCGACCGCGAGGAGCGCGGCGTAGCGGCTGGCCGGGTCGGCCCGCAGGTCGGCTTGGGTGCCGTGCTCGGCCACTCGGCCATCGTCGAGCACGAGGATCTCGTCGAGCCGTTCGACCGTCGACAGGCGATGGGCGATGACCACCGCGGTGCGGCCCTCGATGAGCCGGTCGATCGCTCGGGTCAGGCGCTCCTCGGTGACCGGGTCGACCCGTGAGGAGGCTTCGTCGAGCAGGACGAAGTCGGGTTCACGCAGGAAGAGACGGGTCAGCGCGATGAGTTGTCCCTCCCCCGCCGACAGCCCGCTCCCGGCGGGACCGAGGACGGTGTCGAGCCCGTCGGGCATGGCGTCGACCCACTCGACCAGCCCGAGTTCGCCGAGCGCGGCACGGATCCGGTCGTCGGTGATCGCGGGTTCGAAGAGCGCGAGGTTGTCGCGGATCGACGCGGCGAAGAGATGGACGTCCTGGCTCACGACACCGGTGCGGGCGCGGAGATCGGCCAGCGCGACCTCGGTGGTGTCGACGCCGCCCAGCCGCACGGCCCCCTCGGTGGGTTCGACCAAACGAAGGAGCAACCGGGCCAGCGTGGTCTTGCCGCTACCGGTACGACCGAGCACACCGAGGGTGCGGCCGGCGCCGAGGTGGAGGTCGACGTCGTGGAGCACCGGCGTGGCGTCGGCTTCGTCGGCGTAGGTGAACGACACGTGGTCCAGCCGAAGCGACAGCGCACCGTCGGGCAACTCGGTCTGACCGTCGTCGACGATGGCCGAGCGTTCGCCGACGAGGTCGATCGTGCGGGCCATGCCGCCCGCAGCCCGCTGCACCCGCTCGGTCTCGTCGGCCAACTGTCCGAGCGGCTCACGCAGGATCTGGGTGTACTGGAAGATCAGATAGGCGGTGCCGAGCGAGATCGAGCCGCGCGACAACAGCGCAGCGTCGAGGGCGAGGATCGCGATCCCGCCGAAGACGAACACCGCGTTCGACGCGACCCACAACGTGACGCCGTGTCGCTCGCGCTGGAGCATGGCGCGAAGCAACCGTGCGCTGGCGTGCTGGAACGTGGCGACCGCGTGGCTCCCGCCACCGTTGCCTCGAAGGTCATCGGCCCCGGTGAGGCGTTCCTCCACCTCGCCGAGCAGCCGACCCATCGCCGCTTGCTCGCTGGCGGCCTCGTCGACCGCGAGGTTTCGCAGGGCGTAGACGGTGCCGACCGCGACACAGAGGTAGATCGCGAAGCCGATGCCGATGCGCCAATCCTGCGCGCTGACCACGACGACGATTCCGACGAGGGTGACGCCGGCGGCCACCGCCTTGACCGCGAACTGCGCGATGAACTCGCTCAGCGCGGTGACGTCACCGTCGACCCGGCTCACCAGCTCGCCTGGACTCGTCCGGCGGTGGAAGCCGACGTCGAGGGAGAGCACGTGACGGGCGAGGTCGGAGCGGAGTTCGTTGGTGACCAGCCACGCGAGGTCAGCGGCGGTCCAGGCGACCATGACGGCCATCAGCTGTCGGGTCACCCCGACCACGACGTACAGCCCGGCCAAGGTGAGCAACCAGCGGGTCGTCGCGCCGTCGGCGGCGGCGTCGATGAACCGACCGATGAGGATCGGCCCGAGCAGCGGGAGCGCGCCGGCGACCGCCAACACGCCCGCCATCGCCGACACCCGGCCCCGGTGCGGGACGAGCAGCTCGGTCAGGGCGCGCCACGGCGATCGTTGTCCCTCCACGTCGTCGACCGTACTCCCGGGGTGCGACAGCCCCGGTCGAATATGTGTTGGTCAGCCCCCGAACCACAGCCGTTCGGCGGCGGGCAGCTCGACCGGTTCGGGGTAGGTCGACCCATGCTGGGGGTGATCGCTGCCCCAGCTGAGGCGCTCGATGCCGAACCGGTCGATCGCCGCCGCGAGGCCGACGCCACTGGTGGCGGTGATGGTCGGGCAGAGGTTCTCCTGCCGAGCGAGCGCTGCGAGCTCATCGTCAGACGAGGCGAACGCGACATGGTCGACCGCGAACTCGACGTCGGGATGGGCTTGTGCGACCTCGATCAGCGCTGGGATCTCGGCCGGGAGGATGCACACGCTCGGGCGCACGTCGAGCTCGACGCACCGGGCGATCAGCTCCCGGCCGACCGCGCCGGCGAGCCACGGCTCGGCCGGACGGATCGAGAACAACCGCAGGCCCGCGATGCCCACGGCCGCCAACGCATCGAGCGCGCCGACCGGGTCGGCTCCGAACGGATCGACCGCGCCCACCAACGCCACCCCGACCTGTGCGGCCGACAGGAG
>CAZEML010000003.1:0-62826 GCA_964513285.1 uncultured Candidatus Nemicrothrix sp. | reverse complement strand
CCGCACCACTGGGCGAACTCGTGCTGTGTCAGGCCCAGTTGGATCGTCGCTTCGCCGCCCCCGGATGCGTCGTCGGCGAGCTCGGTGAGCCGGCGACAGACCCGACCGAGGGCGTCGATCGCGGCGAACTCCAGCTGCCGGTCGCTCGAGTGGCGAAGCCGACCCACCGTGAGCCGCAGGAGCGCCTGCATGGCGCTCGGATTCTGATCGAGGAAGTCGAGGAACGCCCGGCCGTGCACGGCGACGACTTCGACGTCGTCGACGGCCACCGCCGAGGCCGAGTGGGGGGCGCCGTCGATCGCGGACAACTCGCCGACGATCGCCCCGGCGCCGACGACGGCCAGAACGACCTCGGTGCCGCTCGGTGCGGTCGAGACGATCTTCACCCGGCCCTGGGTGATCAACAGGACGTCGTGCGGCTCGTCGCCTTCGCTGACGAGTGTGGCTCCCGGCGGCGCGGACCGGCGAGAGCCGACCGAACGCAGGGCGTCGGCGTCGCTCTCTGAGAGCCAGGACGACGGGCTGAGCACCTCACCAGTCTCCGCCACCGGCGTGTCATGGTCCAGCGGTGGGTACACGTACCCACCTGGTCGGGTCCGGGGACGCAGACATCCGGGGCCGGGTTCGGCACGGTTGAAGCAACCCGCAGACACCGCCGAAGGGACTGTGCCATGACCGCAATCGCCATCGAGGACTACGACCTGTTCGCCGGCCTGAGCTGGCGCGAGCGCCGACACGTCCGTCGCCTCTTCCTCCCCGCCACCTTCCGCCCCGGGCGGCGTCTCATGGAGGAAGGGGCGCGCGGGCGAGAGTGTCTGGTGATCGTGTCCGGCACGGTCGTGGTCGAACGCCATGGCGAGGTGCTCGAAGAGCTCGGTCCCGGCTCGGTGGTCGGCGAAGTCGCCCTCCTGATGGACGGCGACGACCGCATCCGGACCGCGACCGTCACCGCCGTCAGCGAAGTCGAGGCGTTGATGTTCTCACCGCTGAACTTCGCAGCGCTCATGAACACCAACTCGACCGTGGCCGCTCGGATCCATCGGGGTGCCTTGCGGCGGATCGCCGACGACACCGTCGACGAGTACGCCGACTGAACGTCGGCGGGGCTCGTCGTCAGCCGAACCGGGCGACGAGCTGGGCTTCGTGGCGGCCGTTGTCTCGCCACTCCTCGGAGTGGTGGACGACCTCCAGTCCACCGACGAGGCTCGTGATCTCGTCGGACTCGAGCAGGAACTCACGTCGAGGGTTCTCGTTGCGCTCGAGGTTGGACTCGGTGGCGATCACGACGGCGAGGATCCCGCCCTCGTCGAGCCGTTCGATCATCGACGGGAACAGGTCGCGCTGCAGGTAGTTGGCGACCGTGATCACCCGAAACGGGCCGGGCGGAAGGGCCTGCTCCTCCAGGTCGACCTCGACGGTGGTGATGGTGAGATCCTCGGCCAACGCTCGCTGGCGGGCCTGGATCAGCCCCACATCGCTGACGTCGGCGACGGTGACGTCGAGCCCGAGCCGGGCGAAGTGCAGCGAGTCCTGGGATCCGCCGCCGGCGACGTCGAGGAGGGCTCCCGACTCGGGAAGCCACGGGCTCACCAGATCGACGAGCGAGGAGCCGTGGGAGGTTCCGCGGCCGGCTTCGGCCCACTTGTCGTTCCAGCGGTCCCGGTCGCCGACCGCCATGATCAGGCCTCGGCTTCGGGGTCGGGTTCGAGCTCGACCGAGACGGTGAGTTCGTCGCCGGGTCCGTGGGGAAGGACCTCGTGGATGACGCCGGCTGCCTTGACGTCGTCGATGACCTCATCGAGGAGGGCGAGCTGGTCCGCCGGGCCCGAGAAGGTCGCCTCGAGGACGGCGGTGCGGAGCTTGCGCTTCGCTTCGCTCTTCTCGCGGCGGACGATGACGAGGGCGTTGGTCGCGACCTCGCTCGCGGCGCTGCCAGCAGCCGCCGCGGGTGCTCGCAGCTCGGCCGAGGTCGGCCACGCAGCCCGGTGGATCGAGCCGTCCTGCCACCAGTCCCAGACCTCTTCGGCGACGAAGGGCAGGAACGGGGCGAACAGGCGGTGCAGGGTGGAGAGGGCCATGCGGAGCGCGTGGTGGGCTGAGGCGGCGCGATCCTCGCCGTACTCGCCGTAGGCGCGGGCCTTGACGAGCTCCATGTAGTTGTCGGTGAACCACCAGAAGAACGTCTCGGTGCGTTCGAGCGAGCGGGCGTAGTCGAAGGCGTCGAACGCGGTCGTCGCCTCGTCGACGAGATCGGCCAGACGATCGAGCATCGAGCGGTCGAGGGTGTCGGTGACCTTGCTCGGGTCGATCCCCTCGCTCGCGTCGCCGAAGCCGAGGACGAACTTGCTGGCGTTGAGCAGCTTGATCGACAGACGGCGGCCGATCTTCATCTGTCCTTCGTCGAACGCGGTGTCGGTGCCGGGTCGTCCCGACGATGCCCAGTATCGGACGGCGTCGGAGCCGTACTGCTCGAGCAGTTCGGTCGGGACGACGACGTTGCCCTTCGACTTGGACATCTTCTTGCGGTCGGGGTCGAGGATCCAGCCGCTGAGGGCGCAGTTCTTCCACGGGACGGTGTCGGCGTCGAAGTGGGCGCGGACGACCGTCGAGAACAGCCACGTCCGGATGATGTCGTGCGCCTGGGGTCGGACGTCCATCGGGAACGTCTGGGCGTAGAGCTCCTCGTCGGTGCGCCAGCCGCAGGCGATCTGCGGGGTGAGCGACGACGTGGCCCAGGTGTCCATGATGTCGGTCTCGCCGAAGAAGCCGCCGGGCTGGCCCCGCTGGGCCTCGTCGAAGCCAGGTGGAACATCGGTCGACGGGTCGACCGGGAGCGCCGACTCGTCGGGCGTGAGGATCTCGTCCCAGATCGGTTCGCCGGCGTCGTCGAGGCGGTACCAGAGCGGGATCGGGACACCGAAGAACCGCTGGCGGCTGATCAGCCAGTCGCCGTTGAGCCCCTCGATCCATGACGTGAAGCGGGTCTGCATGTAGCTCGGGACCCAGTTCATCTCGTCGCCGCGGTCGATCAACGCCTGGTTGAGGTCGGCGCCGCGGCCGCCGTTGCGGATGTACCACTGGCGGGAGCTGACGATCTCGAGCGGCTTGTCGCCCTTCTCGAAGAACTTGACCGGGTGGGTGATGGGGCGAGGTTCGCCGTCCATCTCGCCCGCCTCGGCGAGCATCGTCGCGATCTCGGCTTGAGCGTTCTTCGAGCGGAGGCCGGCGAGGCGCTGGTAGGCCTCGGCCGGCGCGCCGTCGGCGATCCACTCGGGCGTCTCGGCCTGGAACTTGCCGTCGCGCTGGATGACGGTGCGGACCGGCAGGTCGAGTTCGCGCCACCAGGTGACGTCGGTGGTGTCGCCGAAGGTGCAGATCATCGCGATGCCGGTGCCCTTGTCGGGCTGGGCCAGCTCGTGGGCGACGACGGGGACCTCGACGTCGAACAGAGGCGACGAGACGGTGCCGCCGAAGTGCGGCTGGTAGCGCTCGTCGTCGGGGTGCGCGACCAGTGCGACGCACGCGGGAACCAGCTCGGGTCGGGTCGTGTCGATCCAGATGTCGGGGGTGTCGCCAACGCCCGCAAACCGGAGCTTGTGGTACGCGCCCGGCATCTCCTTGTCCTCGAGCTCGGCCTGGGCGACCGCGGTCTGGAAGGTGACGTCCCACAGCGACGGCGCCTCGACCTGGTACGCCTGATCGGCGGCGAGGTTGTCGAGGAAGGCGAGCTGGGAGATGCGACGGCAGTGGTCGTTGATCGTCTCGTAGGTGCGGGTCCAGTCGACGGACAGGCCGAGGCGACGGAAGAGGCCCTCGAACGCCTTTTCGTCCTCGACGGTCAGCTGAACGCACAGCTCGATGAAGTTGGGGCGGCTGACCGAGATCGTCGGCCGCTTGCCGACCGCCTTCTCGTCGCCGGCGTCGTCGGGCGCGGTGAAGTCGGGGTCGTAGGGGAGCGACGGGTCGCAGCGGACACCGAAGTAGTTCTGGACCCGGCGCTCGGTCGGCAGGCCGTTGTCGTCCCACCCCATCGGGTAGAAGACGTTCTTGCCGGCCATGCGCTGGTAGCGGGCGACGGTGTCGGTGTGGGTGTAGCTGAAGACGTGGCCGACGTGGAGTGAGCCGGAGACGGTGGGCGGCGGCGTGTCGATCGAGAAGACCTGATCGCGCGTGGTGTCGGTGTCGAAGTGGTAGATGCCCGCCTCGTCCCATACCGCGTCCCACTTGTCCTCGAGGCCGGAAAGGTCGGGCTTGTCGGGGATGCGGGACGCGCTCATAGACCGCCGAGGATACCGGTGGTGGCCGCTGGCCAACCGGTGTTTCGGCGCTGGAGCGATGAGGTCTCGACGAGACTCGACAATACAAGTACGATACAAGTCGTGTCTGAGGTCGAACTGCTCATCCTCTTCGTCGCCGCGGTGGCCACCGCGGCGCTGACGGCGGTGGCCGGCGCGGGCGGCGGGATGATCCTGCTGATCGTCATCCTGCAGTTCGTCGATCCCCTCGTCGCCATCCCCGCCCATGGGGTCATCCAGTTGTTCAGCAACGGCACCCGAGCGGTCACCCTGCGCGCCGATGTCGACCGCGGGTTGCTCGCGCCGTTCGTCGTTCCGTTGATCCCGTTCACGGTCCTCGGCTACTTCGTGGCCGATGCCATCCCGCGATCGTCGGGTCGGGCTGTGATCGGTTGCTTCGCCCTGTTGGCGGTGTGGTGGCCGGCCATGACGGCCTGGCTGGCGCCGAAGCCGGGCCGTGGGTCGCGGTTCGCGATCGTCGGCGCGTTCTCGGGGTTCGTGAACCCGACCGTCGGCGCCGCCGGACCGCTTCTCGCGCCGGCCTTCCGTACCGCGACGAAGGATCACGTGTCCTTCGTCGGGACCTTCGCCGTGGGCCAGGTCCTCAGCCACGTCGTCAAGGTCGCGGTGTTCGCCGTGGCCGGGTACGCGTGGGCGGACAACCTCGGCATGATCGTGGTCGGCGCCGTCGGTGTCGTCGTCGGCACCCGAGTCGGATCCCGCTGGCTGCGCCGGTTCGACCCTGCGCTGCTCACCCGGCTGTTCAAGGTCGCCGTGACCGCCGGCGCGTTGCGGCTGATCTTCGCCTGGGTGCTGTGAGCCGAGCCTGAGGCTCGGGCAGCTCGGACGCGCTCAGGCCCGCGGGACCGGCTGGGCGACGATCACCCGGTTGCCGCCCTGCGTCTTGGCGTGGTTCAACGCTCCGGCCGCCCGCTGGAGCAGGGCCTCGATCGTCCCGCCGCTCGACGAACCGATGACGCCGATCGACATCGTGATGGTCGGGTCCTCGGTTCCGGACTGGGCGATCGCCAACTCCTCACGTAGCCGTTCCAACGCCTTCGTCGCGTCGTCGGTCGTGGTCCGAGGGAAGACGAGCAGCAGCTCGTCGCCGCCGATGCGGCCGACCTGGTCGTCCGGGCGCAGAACCCGGCGGGCGACGTGGGCGGTGGTCTGCAGGACCCGGTCGCCGGCCTGGCGGCCGAAGGTGGCGTTCAACGTGCCGAACCCGTCGATGTCCGCGACGGCGAGGCTGAAGGGCTGGCGGGTCTCGAGGAGGCGGATCATCCGGTCCTGCATCGCCGCCCGGTCGGGAAGGCCGGTCAGGCGATCCGAGGCATCCGCGTGCTTCGGCGGCGCCGCGGCCCGGAGCACCGCGATGCGAGCCGCGACGATGCTGGCGACGTCCTCGAGGTCGGCGACCTCCTCGGCGGTGAACACGGTGCCCTCACGGTCGAACAGGTAGAGCACGCCGAGCAGTCGGCCCGTGGCCTGGACGGGGACGGCGATCGCGCTCTGAGGCTGCCCGACCCGGGCGCGGAGATGAGCGCAGACGTCGAGCCGCTCGGTCGACTCGTAACACAGGGTCGTGCCGTTGCGAGCGGCGATCGAGTCCCAGGGCGACGTGCGCTCACCCGGCAGGGCGTTGGCGCTGGTGGCGACCCGGAGCGTCATGACCGGGTCGACCGGCTCGACGAGATGGAGTTCGCAGGCGCGGTCGAGTTGGAGGCGGACGAGTGCCTGATGGATGACGTCCATCGCCTCGCCTTCGTCCGGGGTCTGATCGAGGGCGCGGTCGAGTTCGCGTAGCGCCGCTCGTGCGGTCCGCTCCTGGTGGAGCTCACGTCGGGCGAGGCGGGCGCCTTCGGTGGCGCGGTTGATCTCGGCCTCGACCGGGCGAATCGTCCAACGTTGGATCGCCGGCGGGAGCACGACCGCCATCAGCGCTGCGGGGAGCAGGATCATCGCGCCCCACTGGTACGGCTCGGGGACGAACGACGCCGCGAGGGCGACGGCCGCGATGCCGCCGAACACGGCGAGCATGAGCATGCGCATCGAGAGCCCGATCGGCTCGGCGTCCTCCAACTCCATCTCGTCCTATCGAACATTCGCTTCGAAACCTGAGCGTCGTTTTGGGGACGGAAGCCAGTCGCTGAAGTTGGTCCCGGTTTTGCCGATGGATAACGTACGGGTTTGTTACCGACGAGTAACTGAAGGCGAGGAGCCCCTGATGTCCGAGTTCTCGATGTCGCTCAACGAAGACCAGCTGACACTGCAGAAGTGGCTGCACGAATTCGCGGTCGACGTGATGCGTCCCAACGCCGAAGAGTGGGACGAAAAGGAAGAGTTCCCCTGGCCGATCGTCCAGCAGGCCGCCGAAATCGGCCTCTACAGCTGGGAGTTCATGGCCGAGATGATGATGAACGACCCCACGGGCATCTCCATGGTCATGGCCATCGAAGAGATCTTCTGGGGCGACGCCGGCATCGGCATGGCCATCATGGGTTCGGGTCTCGCCGCCGCCGGCATCGCCGCGTCGGGCACCCCCGAGCAGGTCATGGAGTGGGTGCCCCAGTGCTACGGCACGCCCGACAAGATCGCCACCGGCGCCTTCGCCGCGTCGGAGCCCGACGCCGGTTCTGACGTCAACGGCTACCGCCTGTCCGCCAAGTACGACGAGGCCAAGGACGAGTGGGTCCTCAACGGCACCAAGGCCTGGATCACCAACGGCGGCATCGCCGACATCCATGTCGTCGTTGCCGTCGTCGACCCCGAGCTCGGCTCGAAGGGTCACGCCAGCTTCATCGTTCCGCCCGGTACCCCCGGCCTCAGCCAGGGCCAGAAGTACAAGAAGCACGGCATCCGTGCGAGCCACACCGCCGAGGTCGTGCTCGACGACGTGCGGGTTCCCGGTCGCTGCCTCCTCGGCGGCAAGGAGAAGCTCGACGAGCGTCTCGCCAAGGTCCGTCGTGGTGAGAAGGGCAACGCCCAGGCCGCCATGCAGACCTTCGAGGCCACCCGCCCTGCCGTCGGCGCCCAGGCCCTCGGCATCGCTCGTGCCGCCACCGAGTACGCCACCGAATACGCCAAGGAACGCCACGCGTTCGGTCGCCCGATCATCATGAATCAGGGCATCGCGTTCATGCTCGCCGACATGGCCACCGAGGTGGAGGCCACCCGTGCCCTCATCTGGAAGGCCGCCAATCTCGGCAAGCAGCGTGCGTTCAAGAACGCCGAAGGCTCGATGGCCAAGATGAAGGCCGGTCGGGTCGCCACGTGGACCACCGAGCGGGCGATCCAGATCCTCGGCGGCTACGGCTACACCCGTGAGTACCCGGTCGAGCGTTGGCATCGCGACGCCAAGATCCACGACATCTTCGAAGGCACCGAGCAGATCCAGCAGCTCGTGATCAGCCGGGCCCTCTCCGGCATGCGCATCGAGTGATCGATCGCTGACTCGAACAGACGCTGAAACGGCCGCCGGTTTCGCCGGCGGCCGTTTCGCGTTCTGGCTCAGCGGGTGGGGTCGACGAGGATCTTCGCCCGGGTGTGGCCGCCGCCGATCTCGTCGATCGCCGCGGCAACATCGTCGAGGCCGATCACTCGATCGATCTGGGGAACGAGGGTGCCATCGGCCAGCCAGGCGCCGAGCTGATCGAGGTCGTCGTGGTTCGGTTCGGCGACGAACTGATGGAACGACTGCGGTGCCTTGCGGAACGCCCGCCAGGTCTTGGCCACGTGCGTGATCGGGCCGAGCCACTTGCCGTCCTTCGGGCCGCTGACCGCGACGAAACGAGCCTCGGGCTTCAACATCGACAGCACCTGCGTGGGGGAGTGGTTGCCGACGTTGTCGAGCATCACGTCGAAGCGGGCACCGCCGACCGTGACGTCCTCGCTCGTGTAGTCGACGACCGTGTCGGCGCCGAGCGCCCGAACCATCTCCACGTTGCGGGCGCTGCAGACCGCGGTGACCTCGGCGCCGAGCGCCTTGGCGATCTGCACCGCGAACGTACCGACGCCGCCGGCAGCACCATTGATCAGGACGTGCTCGCCGGGCTGGAGCTCGGCGTGCGTGCGAAGCCCCTGCACGGCGGTGAGGCCGGCGACGGGCGTGGCGGCCGCGTCGTTGAAGGTGACGCCGATCGGCTTGGCGACGAGACCCTTCGTCTTCATGACGGCGTAGGGCGAGCATCCCCCGCTGTTGCCCTCGCCGAACACTTCGTCGCCGACGGCGAACTCGGTGACGTCGGGTCCGAGGGCGACGACGCGACCCGCGACGTCGGCGCCTGGGACGATGCGCTTCGGCCGGCGGATGCCTGCCTGGGCACGCAGCACGTACGGGGTGCCGGTCAGGAAGTGCCAGTCGAGCGCGTTGAGCGAGGCGGCCTTGACCTCGACGAGGACCTCGCCCCGGTCGGGCTGCGGCACATCGAGCTCGGTCACGGTGATCGCGTCGCCGGTGCCGTAGGTGCGGTGGGCCGCGGCGGGCATGCGCTGGGGGATGGCGGGCGCTTCGGCGTCGTGGGGGAGCGGGTGGGTTTCGTTGGTCATCGTCATCGTCTTCTTCATTCGTTCGGGGTGGGGGATTCGGTGATGCGTACAACGTACGCAGTGCTGGCCATCATCGTGCGTACGTTGTACGCTGTCAAGGCCTGTTCGAGTGAAACGGATCACACCGGTTGGCCGAGACCACGAGCACTTCCCGCGAACCGCTCGATGCCGAGCGCATCGTGGCCGTTGGCATCGCGTTGGCTGACGCGGAAGGTGTCGGCGCGCTGACGATGCGCCGTCTGGCCGACGAGCTCGGCTACAAGGTCATGGCCCTGTACCGCCACGTCGCCAACAAGGACGAACTGCTCAAGCAGATGGTGGATGCCGTCGCCGCCACGATCCCGGCACCGCCGCCCGACCGGGCACCGTTGGCGAGCATCCGGGACTTCACCGTCGCCACCCACGACGCCTTCGTGCGTCACCCGTGGGTACCCACGCTGTGGCTGCGGGTGCTTCCCGGGCCGGCCCGGATCGACCACATGGAGTACCTGCTCTCCGCCTTCGCTCGCTCGGGTCTTCCCGACGACCTCGCGCACCACGGCTTCCACGCGGTCAACAACCACGTGCTCGGCTACACGCTCCAGGCTCAGGAGATGGCGACGAGCACCGACGACCGGGCGATGGAGGACCTCGCTCGCGAGTTCGTCGAGTCGCTCGACACGGACCGCCACGCCCACTCGATCGCCCACGTGCAACAGCACCTCGACGGCGACACCAGTCCGAGCTTCGAACTCGTACTCGACCTCATCCTCGACGGGCTCGAGCGGCTCGCGGACCGCTGACCGGGGTCGGCCGCGTCAGGCCGAACCGATCGCCAGCGCGATGGCCCCGATCCGCTCTTCGGACTCGACCAGCCGATGGGCCTCCGGCGCCTCCTCCATCGGAAGCACTCGATCGATGATCGGGCCGAGCGTGCCGTCGTCGATCATCGTCGCCAGCTCCTCGAGGAGCTCGCGCGTTTCATCGGCAAAGGCGACCACCATGCGCTTGTCGGTGAACCGAGACACGAACGGAGCGCGGAGCAGGGTCGAGAGGCGCGGGTTGCCGTTGGCGTACCGGCCGCCCGGCTGCAGCAAGCGCAACATGCCGCGCACCGATGTCGACGGCACCATGTCGAAGATCACGTCGAACCGTTCGGTGAGTTCGGTGACGTCCTGGCGCTGATAGTCGACGAACTCGGTCGCGCCCATCCGGCGGACGAACGCCTCCTTGTGGGCCGCGTCGACCGCGGTGACCTCCGCGCCCCACGCCGAGGCCAGCTGCACGGCGTAGGCGCCGATCACGCCTCCCGCGCCGTTGATCAGGACTCGCTCGCCGCTCGACAACCCTGCCGCTCGGAGGAAGTGAAGCGCGTTGAACGCGCCGAGGGGGACCGCCGCCGCCTCGGCGAACGACATCGATGAAGGCTTGGCGGCGACGACGGCGTTCGCGGGGAGCGCCACGTACTCGCCGTATGCACCACGCTTCATGCCGGTCGTGCCGTAGATCTCGTCGCCGGGCGCGAACCCATCGACGCCGGTCCCGACCTCGTCGACGACCCCCGCGAAGTACAGGCCGAGAATCGACCGGCGCGGCCGACGGACACCGAGCGCCAATCGCAACGGCAGCCAGAACCACTTGACCGAGAAACCGAAGCCGCGCATCTCGCAATCGGACTTGCACGCCTCCGCGGCCTGGACCCGTACGAGGATCTGGTCGTCGCCGGCGGTCGGCTGCTCGACCTCCTCGACCGACAACACCTCGGGTCCTCCATAGCGGTGGTAGGTGATGGCGCGCATGGTCGGGTCGGGGGAGAGCACCCCCCGAGTCTCGACGTTTCCCGCTCGACCAGCAACGGAGACCGATCTGTCGGCGCCCGGTCCCTTGCCTGGCGGCGGTGCGATCGACCGGCTAGGTCTGCACCGATGGCCCGCACCTCGCTCGACCACCTGCTCGCCGACATCCGTCGATGTCGGGTGTGCGAGGAGCACCTCGAGCACGGTCCGAGGCCGATCGTGCAGGTCGGGTCCACCGCTCGAATCGTCATCATCGGCCAGGCGCCGGGGCGTCGAGTCCACGAGTCGGGGGTTCCGTGGGACGACCCGAGCGGACGGACCCTCCGCTCGTGGCTCGGGGTCAGCGACGAGCAGTTCTACGACCCGGCGCTCGTGGCCTTGGTTCCGATGGGGTTCTGCTATCCCGGGTCGGCATCGTCGGGTGACAAGCCGCCGCGCCCGGAGTGCGCTCCGCTGTGGCACGACCGGGTGCTCGGGCATCTGCCCGACGACCGGCTCGAGCTCATCATCGGGACCTACGCCCAGAAGCGGTACATCGCCGACCGCAAGCCAACGCTCACCGAGACTGTGGCCAACTGGGCCGCGTACCTCCCGCGTCAAGCCGTGCTGCCGCACCCGTCGCCACGGAACCAGCACTGGCTCCGAAAGAACCCGTGGTTCGAAGTTGAGGCGTTGCCGGCGATCAGGCGACGTGTCGCTCAGGTGCTCACCGTCTGACCGTCGGCGGCGCGGGTCGCGACCAGCCGCACGAAGGCGGCGGCCGAGGCGAGGACGAGTGCGGTGCGGATCCAGTGCAGCGTGCGCCATGTGTCGAGCGTGTCGAGAGCCTCGGCAGGGTCGAGTGTCTGGGAGCTCAGGTCGGGATTCAGGACGTTGCCGAAGATGGTGAAGTTGAACGCCTGAGACGACAGCAGTCCGACCAGTGCGATCCACCAGGTCGCCGTTGAACCGCCGTCGTGGCGGCGGGCGAGGACGAACGCGGTGATCG
This sequence comes from uncultured Candidatus Nemicrothrix sp., assembly GCA_964513285.1. Lineage (GTDB taxonomy): Bacteria > Actinomycetota > Acidimicrobiia > Acidimicrobiales > Aldehydirespiratoraceae > UBA11606. The sequence goes on along the minus strand of CAZEML010000003.1, from coordinate 51,220 downwards.
TCGTGCTGATCGCGAGGAGGTGGACCGGGATCATCATCCACGAGAACCGGCCGAAGTGATCGGCGAACCAGGTCTGCAGCTCCTCCCCGGTGAGGGACTCCCAGTACGGGACGATGCCGATCCCGAGGAAGAGGAAGACGCCGGCATTCACCGCCACGAACAGGAAGGACGCGGCGAAGACCGGTCGAAGCCGCAATGAGGGATTGTTCACGTGATCGTTCATGTAATGACGATAGGCGGCAATACGTGAAAGGTCAACCAATCGCCTCTACAGTTCCGGCCGATGAGTGATTCGTGGCTGTCGGAAGAACAGCTCACCTCGTGGCGATCGCTGGCCGCGGTGCTGGTGATGCTGCCCGCCAAACTCGATGAGGCTGTGCAACCTCATGGGCTCACGTTCTTCGAGTACTCCGCGCTGGCGGTGTTGTCGCGAGCGGAGGGCGGCGCCCTGCCCACCAGTGAGCTGGCGGGCATGTCGAACGGCTCGTTGTCGCGCATGTCCCATCTGGCTCGACGGCTCGAGCAGCGAGGGATCGTCAAGCGGGTGACGAGCCCCGAGGACCGCCGGGTCACCCTCGTGACGTTGACCGACGAGGGTCGAACCCTCTTGACCGAGGCCGCGCCCGCACACGTTGCCGCAGTCCGAGAGTTGGTGGTCGACGTGCTCGCCCCCGAGCAACTCGAGGCACTCGGCGAGATCAGTCAGCGCATCATCGAGCCACTCGACATCACTGGCTGACCCCTCGTTGACCTTCGGTTCACCATCGGTCCGGCACGGTCGGGCCCATGCAACGAATCGTCTCCCTCCTCCTCGCCCTCGTCGTCTTCGCCTCCGGCTGCGGTGAGGACGGTCCCATCGAAGGTGCACTCGAAGCCGTCGGCCTCAGCGAGAACGTCGATGTCCAGGCCCCACCGCCACCGGCCACCGCGGACGATGTCATCGAGCAGCTGGCAGCCGATGGCTTCAACGGCGTGATGCTGATCGATCAACCGACCGGGCTCCAGCTCCGGCCGCTCGGCTCGGCCGATGGACCCGACGGCCCGCCGATCGACGAGGACACCGTCTTCGACATCGGCTCGATCACCAAGCAGTTCACCGGGGCCGCCATTCTCCGGCTGCAGATGGACGGACTCCTGAACGTCGACGACGCCCTCAGTGCTCACCTCGCCGAGGTGAAGGGGCCCCTCGGTGAGGTGACGCTTCATGAACTGCTCACCCACACGGCGGGGCTCCCCGACGGCATCGGCGACGACTACGAGCCGATCGATCGGGAGATGTTCATCGACCGGGCGACGACGCAGATCCACCCGACCGGAGCGTTCGCGTACTCCAACGTCGGCTACAGCTTGCTCGGCATGGTGATCGAGGCGGTGAGTGGGATGGGGTACGAGGCGTATCTGCGCGAGGTGTTCTTCGAGCCGCTCGGGATGGACGCCACCGGCTACGTGCTGCCGGACTACTCGACGATGACGGTCGCCGCGGGCTACCTCGGCGGCGAACGGCTCGGTCTTCCGAACGAGCAGGAATGGGCCGACGACGGGCCGTGGTGGAATCTCCGGGCGAACGGCGGCCTCCTCTCGACGGCGTCGGACATGCGGCGCTGGAGCCGAGCCCTCGACGGCGACGCGGTGCTCGATGCCGCGAGCAGAGAGCTGCTCTTCGCCCGCCATGTCGAGGAGGGGGAGGGTGTCGGCTCGTTCTACGGCTACGGCTGGGTCAGCTTTCCCGACGGGAACGGGGGCTGGTTCCACGGCCACAACGGCGGGAACGGCGTCTTCTTCGCTGATCTCCTCCGCCTTCCCGACGGCACCACGATCTTCATCGCCACCAACACCTCCGGTGCCGACGAGGATGCCGCGTTCCGCATCGCCGAGACCTTGGTCGAGGGTGGGGTCGGGGCTGCCTGCCTTCCGCCGATCGACGTCGGGGCCCATCCGGTGGTCGACGACCTCCCCGACACGACGGCGGGCCGGGCCATCGGGGCCATGATCGACATCGTGCTCGACGGCGATGACGGCGACCGTCAGGCGTTCGTCGAGCGGCATGTCTCCGAGTCGCTCGCCCAGGGCCTGTCGGTTCAGGAGCAGGTTGCCGAACTCGCGCTCCTCCAGGAGGAGTTCGTCGGCTATACCGTCGACATGATCCGCCTCGAGGACGAACGGCGGGCCCACGTGGCGCTCACCTCCACCGATGCGCCACCGCTGGTGCTGAGTGTGACCGTCGACGCGGACGATCCCGAACGGGTGGCGTGCGTGCACATCGAGGCGCCATGAGGGTGCTGCTCGTCGAGGACGACGCATCGCTCGGCGAGGCGGTCGCGACGGGGCTGCGACTCGAGCACCTCGCCGTCGACTGGGCCACGACCGCTGCCGAGGCGGAGGCGATGATGACGGCGACGGGCTACGACGTCGTCTGCCTCGATCTCGGCTTGCCCGACGGCGACGGCCTCGACCTGTGCCACAAGATGCAGCGGGGCGACATCGTTCGCCCCAACCGCCTGCTGATGCTCACCGCTCGCGACGGCGTCGCGGACCGAGTCGCGGGACTCGATGCGGGCGCGGACGACTACCTGGTGAAGCCGTTCAAGCTCGCCGAGCTCGCCGCTCGCATCCGCGCACTGCTCCGGCGAGACGGGCAGCGAGGTTCGGTCATCGAGGTCGGCGATCTCCGCGTCGAGGTCACGTCGGGTCGGGCCGAACGTTCCGGCGTCGCTCTCGACCTCACCTCGCGGGAGTTCGCCGTCCTGCATTACCTCGCCGCGCACGCCGGCGAGATCGTGTCGGCCGAGCAACTCCTCGAGCACTGCTGGGATGCCCATGCCGACGAGTTCAGCAGCAGCGTGAAGGTGATCTTGTCCCGAGTGCGGGCCAAACTCGGCCCACCGTCGCTGATCACCACCATCCGGGGCGCCGGCTATCGACTGGACGCGGCATGAAGCGCTCACTGCGCCGGCAACTCGTCGCGATCGGTCTCGTCGCGTCGCTCGTCCCGCTCCTCGCGCTGGTCCTCGTCGTGTTCGGGGTCGAAGAAGACGTGTCGATCGACAGCGAGGGCGAGGACGTCGTCGCGATCGTCAGCGAGACCGGCGTGTCGCCGTGGATCCCGATCGCCGCTTCGCTCCTCGCGGTCGCCGCCGTCGCGGGCGTCTACGGGTTGGCGAAACGGGCGGTCGACCCGATCGAACGAATGACCCGCTTGGCCGACGAGATCCAGGCCGGCTCGCTCGATCGCCGCCTCGCCTTGGACGACGCGCCGGATGAGATCCGCGACCTCGGCGAGAGCTTCGACCGGATGCTCGACCGTCTCGCCGACGCGTCCGCACTCGAGCGTCGGCTCATCGAAGATGCGAGCCACGAGCTCCGAACCCCGCTCGCTGCCCTCTCGGCTCGTCTCGATGTCGCCGCCCGCCACGCTGACGACGCGGTCGTCCTCGAGGATCTCGCCGCATGCGAGGCCGACGTGCTGCGGATGCAGGAGACCCTCGAGGCGCTGTTGTCGTCAGCTCGGAGCCGCCAGAACGAACTCGAGCAGGTCGACAACGACCTCGTCGGCATCGTCGAGCGGGTCGTCTCGCAGCAACGCCTTGTGTCGCCTGACGTCCCGATCGAGGTCCTCGGTCCCGAATCGCTCCTGGTGGGTGTCGATGGCCCGAGTCTCGAGCGGGCGGTCGCGAACCTGCTCACCAACGCCGTCGTGCACGGCGGCGGCGCACCGGTGGCGATCGAGATCCAGCCGGTCGGGGCGGGGGCGAGGATCGTGGTGGTCGACGAAGGTCCGGGCATCGAGCCGTCGCAGCTGCCGTTGGTCTTCGACCGCTACGCCGGCGGCGGCTCGGGGTTGGGTCTCGCCCTGGTGAAGCAGGTCGCCGATGCGCACGGCGCGGTCGAGATCGAATCACCCGTCGACGGTCGACGCGGAACCCGCGTCACGCTCGACCTGATTCTCGACGGTCTCGCTCGCAGCGGGTCAGACTGACCCCATGCCCGCCTCCGTTCCGAGCTGCCGTCCCGATCTCGACGTCGACGAGATGTACGCGTTGCTCGACGATGCTGGAGCGCTCGTCGTTCACGACATGTTCGACCCCGAGCAGCGGACGGCGGTGCGCGCCGAGCTCGACGATCACATGGCGGCCGCCCACGTCGGAGACGACGAGCCGAAGGACTTCTACCCGGGGCTCACCCGCCGCATCGTCGCCATCCCGCACCGGTCGCCGACGATGCGCGGCCTGATGATGCACGACGTCGTCACCGAGCTCGGCGATCGGCATCTCGGCACGAACTCGACCAAATGGCAACTCAACGTGAGCGCAGCGCTCGAGGTGGGCCCAGGCGCCCGCGACCAGGTCCTGCACCGTGAGGAAGACCTCTACCCGTACTTCGCGGTGCCCCGCCCGAATCTGATCCTTGCCTCGATGTGGGCCGTCTCGGACTTCACCGCCGACAACGGCGGCACCCAGATCGTCCCCGGAAGCCACCGGTGGGAAGCCGATCGCGTTGCGACGCCTGACGAGATCGTCCGGGCCGAGATGCCCGCCGGCTCCGTGCTCTTCTGGCTCGGCGGAACGCTGCACGGGGCCGGTGCCAACGTCACCGACGACGACTGGCGCTACGGCGTGATCTACACGTTCAACCTCGGTTGGCTTCGCACCGAGGAGAACCATCACGTCTCGCTGCCGCTCGGCGAAGCGCTGGCGATGCCACCCGAGCTTCGCAGCCGACTTGGGTTCGACATGGACTACGGCGACGGCGGCCTCGGGTTCTACGACCCGTCGGTGTTGTTGGGCGAGGGCTGAGCGGTCACGGCTACGGTCGCCCCATGGGGGAGCAACGACGCGGGCCGCTGAGCGGGATCCGAGTACTCGAACTGACCACGACCGTCTCGGGTCCGATGGCGGCGATGACGCTCGCCGACCAGGGCGCCGATGTCATCAAGGTCGAACCACCGATGATCGGCGACACCGCCAGGTACCTCGGGCCATCGCGGGGCGGATTCGGCGCGATGTTCGCGAGCCTCAACCGCAACAAGCGGTCGGTGGTGCTCGACCTCAAGGCCGAGGACGAGCGTGAGATCTTCCTCCAGCTCGTCGCCACCGCCGACGTGTTGATCGACAACTACCGCCCGGGTGTGCTCGACCGGCTCGGTCTCGGGTACGACGTGCTCTCGGCCCTGCGGCCGGAGCTGATCCACGCCTCGATCACCGGCTACGGGGACGGGCCGTACCACAACCGCCGGGTGTTCGATCCGTTGATCCAGGCGACGTCCGGGACCGCTTCCGCCCAGGGGATGGACGAACCGGCCAACGTCCGCACCGTCATCTTCGACAAGGTCACCGCCCTCACGACCGCCCAGGGCGTGACCGCGGCGCTCCTCGAACGCGAACGGACCGGTCGCGGCCAGCGGCTCCCGATCACGATGCTCGAGTCGGCGCTCAGCTACCAGTGGCCCGACGTGATGTGGTCGCACTCGCTCGTGGGTGACGGGGTGAGCGACGGGCCCGCCGAGCTCGCCGATTGGTTCCCGCTCTACCGGGCCAAGGACGGTGCCATCGCGATCATCCTCACCTCCGACGATGCCGTCGAACTGCTGTCGGTCTGGCGAGGATCTGAGCTCCATCTCGATCCACGATTCGCCACGCTCGATGACCGGATCCGCAACGGGACGGAGTTCGTCGCCGCGGTCAACGACCTGCTGGCCGACGTCGAGATCGCGGAGGCGTGCGAGACCCTCGATGCCTTCGGGATCCCGGTCGCCCGGCTCAACGCGCTCGATGAGGTGCCCGACGACGAACAGGTCCAGCACCTCGGCGCGATCATCGACGCCGAGCACCCCGACGCCGGTCCGATGCGACTCGCCCGCCCGCCGGTTCCGTTCGGCGGCGAACGGGAGACCGCGGCGACGTTCCCGGCCCGGCCGGCGCCGCGTGTGGGAGAGCACGTCGCCGAGGTGCTCGCGGAACTCGGCGTCGATCCCGACACGATCGAGCGGCTCACCTCACGAGACGCCGAAGCTGCCGTCCGACTCCAGGCGATGCTGGCGGCTCGAGCCGGCGAGTAGGCCGCCGCCCGAGTCCTCATAGCGGAGACTGGCTGGTCAGACTGCGAGGGTGTCGCTTCGCCCCTTCGCATTCGCCGGCGTGCTCCTCCTCGCCTCAGCGTGCAGCTCGGACTCGGATGCCGAGGTCGCATCCGAGGAGGTGACGGCCCCGCCCTCGACCACGACAGCCGGCGCGGCGCCGACCACGACGACGTCCTCCACCAGCACCACGACGACGGCCGCGCCCGCCGGGACCTCGACGACCACCAGCGGTCCCCGGTGTGCGCGGGTCGCCGAGTTCGACGACACCAGCTGGTTCATCGTCAACGACGGCGTGATGGGCGGCCGATCGAGCGCAGAGGGGGCCGTCGACGACGTCGGCCTCACCTGGACCGGCACGATCGTCACCGCCGGTGGCGGGTTCTCCTCGATTCGGGGACCCGTCGACGGCCAGCTCGAGGGCGCAACCTCGTTGACGATGCGGATCCGGACCGACGGTCGCAGCTACGAGTTGCTCGCCGACGACACGACGCCCGGCCAAGCGCGAGTCACGCACTACGCCCCGATCGACGCCGTGGGTGGCGAGTGGGAGGAGGTCTCCGTCTCGCTGGTCGGGATGGAGCCGCGGATCTTCGGGAGCCTCACCGCCGCCGAACCCTTCGCCCCCGACCTCGCCTCCCAGATCGGGGTCATCCTCGCCGACGGTGTCGACGGCGACTTCCGGTTCGAGATCGACTGGATCGACGCCTGCCGCTGACGCGCTGAGCGGGGCCGTTCAGGCCCCGTCGAGGGCGAGCGCAGCCGCCGCGGCGCCCCACGCATCCGCACCCTTGGCACCGGCCCCGTTTCCCGCCGTCGCGACGACCAGCCCCGGCGCGACTTCGTCGATCAGCGGCATGTGGTCCGGGGTGTAGGTGACGATGCAGGGCCTGGTGCGGAACGAGATGAACTCGACGTCGGGCCACAGCGCTTCCAGCGCCGGTTGGAGGAGCGGCAGATGGTCTGGGTCGGTGTCGGACGCGAACCACCGCTGGATCTCGTCGAGTGAGGTCGGCCAGGTGTCGAGATCGGTGTTGGCGCCGAGCTTGATGCAGTGGCGCCCGTCGGGGAACTCCAGTGGCGGGGTCATGTAGATGTCGTCGATGCGGTCCGGATCGATCTGGTGCAGCACGGTCGGATAGTCCGCGAGTTCGGCCGCGTCGGCGACCGAGACCTCGCCGAGGATGATGATCTCGGTCTTGACGGTGGTGCCGACCGGTTCGGGAAGCAGCCCGAGGGTGTTGGCATAGGCCCCCGTCGCGACGACGACCCGCTCCGCGTCGAACGTCTGGCCGGACTGGGTCGCGACGCGGTAGCCGCCGTCGGCTCGACTCGTCAGCGCGGTGGCCACGTCATCGATCAGGCGCCCACCGGCCGCGACGGTGAGGGTCTCCTGGGCGGCGATCATGCGCTTCGGTCGGATGAGCCCCGCCGGCGCCGGGTCGTAGGACACCGCGTGCGTTGCCGGGAAGTCGAGCTTCGGCCACCGTTGCTTCCAGCGCCGATCGCCCGGCTGCCATTGGTGTTCGGGAAGGCCGTGCGCGGCGAGGAACGGCATCGGGTCGCCGTTGCGGCCGTCGCCTCCCGGTCGGGCTGCCGCCAGCCCACCGACGGGGTGATGGAACTCGATGCCGCTGCGCCGTTCGATGTCGGCGTATGCGTCGACGGCGGCGGCGGTGAACGGCGCCCATCGCACGTCGCTGTCGATCCGGCGCGTCAGGCGCGCCTCGTCATCGTGGCTCGAGTGGATCCCCGGCGCGGCGCCCTGCGCGGTCGGCCCGATCGCGACCACCGAGGCGCCGGCCTCCGCCAGGTGCCGCGCGGTGGCCGACCCGAACAACCCCCGCCCGATCACGATGACGTCGGTGCGCATCCCCGCAGGGTAGGTCGCGAGTCGCTGCCGATAATTCGATTGACCGCCGTGAACCGTCGTCGTACAACTGTGCTCGCTGCCGGCACGAGGTACGAGCCCAGCACTCAGGACCATGCAGACCAGGTGTTCAGAACAACTGAATCCACAACCGCTCGATCATGTCGAGCCGTTGGTCCTGCGCGTCCTCGATGAGCGCTGGACCAGCATTCCGATGCCGGCTTCGGAGGTGACGATCTTCTAACGGAGATCCATCCATCACCTTCTTCGAAGCTGCCGCTCACTGAACGAGCTGGCGGCTTTCGTGTTTCTCGAGCCGGTTTCCCTCCCACATAGCTGCCAGGTGCATGCCGGTTCAGGAACCGACCGCGCGAACGTTCCGGCGATGAGGTCAGCCTCGCAGCGTTCATCCAAGAGGCATCTCAAGATCGAGGTGCGTCGGGAGTTGTGAACCGGCACTCCCGGCGCGCCTCACCTTCAGGGTGAGGACGTGCAGGTTCGTCACCGGCCTTGGAAGCCGGCAATCTCGGGGGTTCGATTCCCTCCGCCCTGACTCTTGTCCCGTTCGTCTATCGGTAGGACACCAGGCCCTCAACCTGGAAAGAGGAGTTCGATTCTCCTACGGGATACGCCCGCCCGCGGCCCTCGCCGCGGCGGAACCTTGCGGGGTAGCTCAGCGGCAGAGCGGACGGTTGTTACCCGTCGTCGGCGGAGGTTCGAGCCCTCCCCTCGCAGCGCGGTCACTGACGGCAGGAGCCGTCTGCGATCACACCGTGGTGGTGGTGTCAACGGCAGCACAGCGGCTTCCAAACCCGAAGGTCGGGGTTCGAATCCTCGCCACCGCGCGTCTCGCCCTCGTAGCTCAGTGGATCAGGAGCAACTGGTTTCGACCCAGGAGGTCGGAGGTTCGAATCCTCCCGGGGGCTCTCATCGGTGCGGTAGCTCAGTCGGAAGAGCGGCTGTCTGAAACGCAGCGCGTCGGCGGTTCGATCCCGTCCTGCACCACACAACACCCGCCGCTCCGTGCGGCGACTCGCTCCTCTGGCGGAACGGTTTACGCAGCGGGTTCAGAACCCGTCGCCCTCGAGGCGTGTGGGTTCGAATCCCACGGGGAGTACCAACACGGGGGTGTAGCTCAGTGGAAGAGCTGCGGGCTCTTACCCCGCGAGGCCTGGGTTCGAATCCCAGTGCCCCCACCACACCTGGAGAGCCAAGCCGACAGTTGGCGACGGCAGCCGTTTCGAAAACGGTCGAGCGCAAGCCTTGTGGGTTCGACCCCCACGCTCTCCGCCACGCCTCGGACGCACGTGTGGACGTGCGCTCGTTTCGTAATCGAGAGGCAGCGGGTTCGACTCCCGCCCGGGGCTCCATGTTGATCGAGGCGACTGCTGGTTTGTCGCACCAGGTTGTGACCCTGGGACTCGTCGGTTCGATTCCGATCGATCAACCCATCGCTGCGGCGCTCGCCGCAAACCACACCGGGATGGTCAAACGGCACGACGGCGGGCTCTGAACCCGCAGATGGGGGTTCGAGTCCTCCTCCCGGTTCGCATGGTCTCGCTCAGGTAGCTCAATCGGTCAGAGCACTTTCCTGTCACGGAAGAGGGTGTGGGTTCGAATCCCATCCTGGGCGCTCGTACCTCGCGGGGAGCTCGGTCCGGCTTCGCCGGCGAGCGGTTCGTGGGGTCTGCGCATGAGCGACCGCAGGTCGCGAACTCGCAGCAAAGAACAGAGGGATGTAGCTCAGGGGTAGAGCGCCGTTCTGATACAGCGGGTCTGTCGTTGGTTCGAATCCAACCCTCCCTACGCAGGTCGCGAGACCCTTGCCCGATTAGCTCAGTTGGTGAGAGCGGCCGGTTTACACCCGGCGTGCGCTGGTTCGATTCCGGCATCGGGTACGCCTCGGAAGGGCAAGCCGATTCGGTGACGGCAGCTGGTTGCTAACCGGCCGAGCGCAAGCCTTGTGGGTTCGACTCCTACCCCTTCCGCGTTCAACGATGTCTCTTGGTGTGGAGTGTTTCGACGAGGCGCGCCGGCCCGCTGCGATGAGCAGGCGTACTTCCTCCCGACGCCCGATGTCGTCTTCGGACGAGACCCTGCGGTCTGGGAAACGCGCCGCTTGGAGCCAGATGGGGATCAATTGACCTGGCAGACGCATCGCTTCCGCGATGCCAGCGATGGGCAACGCTCGCTCGCCTGGTTCTCGGGCCGGTCCGCGTCTGGTCGATGCACTCCTCTTTCTGTCTCCGTTGCGTAGACGGGACCTACTTCTCTGCGAACGTGTCGGTTGAATGTCCGCGCGGGGGTTCCATCGCCTGGCTCTCGGAGACATCTGATCGGATCCGGCCCGTTGTGATGGCCGGGAGTTCTTCACCTGCAACGTGAGAGGTCGCGGGTTCGAGTCCCGTCAGCCCGACGTCTTCGGGCTGTAGCTCAGTTGGTAGAGCGCTTTGAGCCCAGCCGCTCTGGTTCTCGGGCCGGATCCGATCACCCCGTTCGCGGATCAGCTGCGAAGGGCGGGGTTTCTTCTGGTGTTTCTCGGTTCGATTCCGTGGCGCCCGCGTCAACTCGGCCGGGCGTGACCTCGCCCGCCCGGTTCCCTGATCCGCTCGCTCAACCATCAACAACTATCCATCAACCGACCCGGCCGGAAGGAGGCCGCATCATGGTCACGTTCAGCAAGCACAACCGAATCAACCCGATCGCTTCCCTCCGGACCGGTCGGCTCGCCCTCGTCACCCACGAGGGCGGCCGCGGCCAGGCGGCCGACCTCGAGTCGGAGCTCTTCCTCATGGCGGCGACGTACCTCGCCGGCGAGGACTCGTTCTACGAGCGGGCCGAGGACCGCGAGCAGCGGTTCGTCGACCTCGTCGCGCGAACCGTGGCATCGAACCCCGAGTTCGTCGCCCGGCTCGCGCCGTACCTGCGCAACGAGCTGAAGATCCGTTCGGCGTCGATCATCCTGGCCGCCGAGTACGTGGCGGCCGGCGGCGAGCGGGGCCGTCGAGTGATCGACGCCGTGCTCCAGCGCGGTGACGAGCCGGCCGAGATGATCGGCTACTGGCACTCGCGCCACGGCCGCCGTCTCCCGATGGCGGTCAAGCGGGGCGTCGCCGACGCGGCGACCCGGCTCTACACCGAGCGTGCCGCTCTGCGGTACGACGGTCTGAGCCGTGGCGTACGGATGGCCGACGTCATCGAGCTGACCCACCCGAAGCCGCGCGATGCCTGTCAGAGCGCGCTGTTCGCGTGGCTGCTCGACCGTCGCCACCACGACGACGCCGTCGCCGATGCCGACGTGCTTCCGGTGCTCGCCGCGGCCGAGAACCTCGCGAAGGTCCCGGTCGAGGAGCGACGAGCCGAGCTCGCCGCGCGTGGACCGCGAGCGCTGGCCGAGGCCGGTACCTCGTGGGAGCGACTGTCGGGCTGGCTGCCGGACGGCATGGACGCCGAGGCGTGGGAGTCGGTGATTCCTTCGATGGGTGCGATGGCGCTCATCCGCAACCTGCGCAACTTCGACGAGCGTGGCATCAGCGATGCGGCGATCTCGACGGTGTTGGACCGCATCACCGACGCGGACGAGGTGGCGAAGGCTCGCCTCTTCCCGTACCAGGTGTGGGCGGCGTACTCGCACGCTCCGTCGGATGACTGGAAGCGGGCGCTCGGCCGTACGCTCGACCTCACGACTCGCAACGTCCCGTCGCTCGATCGAACCCTGGTGGTCATCGACATGTCGGGCTCGATGCAGGCGCGGGTGGCGAACCGGTCGGTGATGACTCGAGTCGAGGTGGCGGCGGTCATGGCAGCGGTCACCGCGACCCGATCGAACGACGCCGATGTCGTCATCTTCGGCCACAGCAACCGAGCCGTGCGGATCCGCAAGGGCGCGTCGGTCCTCGGTGTCGTGGCCGACCTGGTGTCGATGGTCGGCTCGGTCGGTCACTCGACCTATGGCCACACGGCCGTCGCCGCCCACTTCGACCGGCGACGTCACGACCGAGTCGTGATGTTCACCGACGATCAGATGCACGACTCGGGCTCGGTGAGCCTGAGCCACGTGCCGCTGATCTACACGGTCGACCTGGCCGGTTACCGGCCTCGGTCGATGCCGAGCGGCGGTCGGGGCCGCTACACGCTGGCCGGATTCTCCGACGCCACGTTCAGCTTGATGCGGACGCTCGAGCAGGGCCGTGACGCCGACTGGCCGTTCTGAGCGGACCCAATGATCGAAGCTGGAGGCGAGGACTGCACCTCGTCTCCGGCTTCGTCGCGTTCAGAGCCAACCACGATCGCGGGCGATGACCGCGGCTTCCGCACTCGATCGGGCGTTGGACTTGGCCGCTGCGGTGGAGAGATAGTTGCGCACGGTCCCCTCGGACAGAGCGACAACGTCGGCGATGTCGGCGATCGGCGCGCCGGAGAGCACGTGCCGGAGCACCTCCCGCTCGCGGTCGGTCAGGGGGCTCGAGCCCTCGATGACCGACTCTGTCGCCAGTCCGGGATCGACGACGCGGAGGCCCTGATGCACCCGGCGCACCGCGTCGGCGAGCTCGTCGGCGGGCGTGTCCTTGACCACGAAGCCGGCGGCGCCGGCGTCCATCGCTCGCCGGAGGTAGCCGGGCCGCCCGAAGGTGGTGACGATCAGCGATCGAACGCCTGGTGCTTCAGCCGCGAGCTGTTCGGCGACCGCGATGCCGTCGAGGCCGGGCATCTCGATGTCGAGCAGGGCGACGTCGACCCGTTGGGCGCGGACGGCGTCGAGCACCTCGTCGCCTCGGTCGACCTCGGCGACGACCTCGAAGTCGGGTTCGAGGCCGAGCAGTGCGGCGAGCGCGCCCCGGACGAGCGCCTGGTCGTCCGCGAGCAGGAGCCGAATCGGGTCAGCCATGGCGAACCTCCAGACGGGTGCCGCCTTCGGGTCCGGCGCTGATCACCGGTTCGGCGCCGAGTGGTTCGAGGCGCTCTCGTAGCCCGGTGATGCCGTTGCCCTCGCGGAGTCCGTCCGGACCGACGCCGTCGTCGTCGATGCGGAGCCACACGCCTGGGGTGGGAGCGAGGGTGAGGGTGCAGTGTGACGCGCCGGCGTGGCGCACGACGTTGGTGATCGACTCTCGAACGACCCACGCCAGCGCACCTCGCGACTCCGGTGGGATGGCGGATGCGTCGCCCGCTGCGGTGTACGTGACCCCGGCGTCGGCGAGGACCGTGCGGGCGGCGGCGATCTCGTCGGCGAGGTTCGGGTTGCGGAGTCCGCCGACCGTCGAGCGAATCTCGGCGAGGCTTCGCCGGCTCAGGCTCTGGAGCTCGTCGAGCTCCGCCCGGCATCGCTCAAGGATCGCCCGCTCGGTGTCGTCGGTCGGATCGAGCTTCCCCAACAATCGCTGCGAGAGCTCTGCCTTGAGTACGACCGCCGTGAGGCTGTGCCCGAGGACATCGTGAACGTCGCGTGCGACCCGGTTGCGTTCATCGCTCAGGAGCAGCTCGGTCTGGAGCGCGCCCCGCTCACGGCCCCGCTCCTCGGTCAGGCGCCCGAGGCCGGTTCCCAGCGTTGCCGTCGCGACGGCCGGCGTGATGGGCCAGAGGTCGTCGAACACTCCGTCGGCGAGCGGCAGGCCGACAACGGCGGCGAGCGATACGGCACCGATGATCACGACCCAGCGCCACGAAACGTTGAACGTGGCGAACGACGGGATGAACGGCACCAAGCCGAGCATCGCCCAGCCGCCGACGGCGAAGGCGAGCCCACAGAGCGCGATCAAGGTGAGGACGACGCCGATGGCGAACCGGTCCGCAACCGGCCCGGGGGAGCTGAAGACCTCCCGCCGGGCGACGTGTCGAAACCCGACGATGTACGCGGCCACGAACAACGCCGTGATCGCCGTGGCCACGACCTGGCGGACGGTCGAGGTGTCGGCGGTCCAGAGGGCGAGGAGCGGAAAGGCGGCGAAGAGCACCCACACGCTCGCGAAGAACCAACTGGCCCTCCAGGCCCGACGTTCGAGAGATGCTGGATCGTGGGTCGTCGTCATTCGCTCACTGCCGCTGTCGGCCTCGAGCCACCAGCATGACCGCCAGCCCGCCGAGTGCAAGCGTCCAGAAGCCGAGATTGGCGAGCACCTGCCACAGCGGTTCATGCACCAGGTCACCCGAGTCGGGGTCGAGGGTTGCGCCACCGGTGAGCGGCCGTCGAGCGAGGGCGACGTACCCGTACAGCGGGGTGAACTTCGCGAGCGTCAGTTGCCATCCGTTCAGCGGGATGAAGATGTTGCCCAGGAACGACAGGACCACGAGCGATCCGGCCGCCGCCGACACCGCGGCTTCGGAACGGAAGGCCAGGCCGAAGTTCAGGCCGTAGAACGAGAACGTGCCCGCGCCGAGCACCAACAAGACCGCGGAGATCAGCCAGACGGGCAGCGGCGCCTCCGCCCCACTGATCGCGCCGACGGTGTAGACCGACGCGACCGCGGCACCGGCGAGTGTCATGGCGACCGCGGCCTTCACCAGCACGAACTCGTGGTCGCGCAGTGGGGTCAGACCGAGTTGGCGGCTCCATCCCTGCATGCGTTCGAGGGCCGACGAGCCGCCGATGGATGTGGTCGCGGTGACGGCGCCGTAGGCGGCCATGGCGATCATGATCCACATGGCGACGTTGCCGTCGCGGACTTCGTCGCCGGCGTAATCCGGAGTCGCCCCCATGATGAAGAAGAGAAAGGCGGGGAGCGCCAGTGTGAAGAAGAGCGTCGTGCGATCCCGGAAGATCCGACGCAACTCGAGTCGGTAGTAGGTGGTGTTCATCATCAGGCTCCGATGGGCTGGTCGGTATCGGTGGTGAGGGCGAGGAAGGCGTGTTCGAGCGAGGCGGCCTCGATCTCGAGGTCATGGGCGCCGGCGTCGAGGAGGAGCCGAGCGATGCGATCGGAGTCGGCGGTCACGATGTCCACGCGACTGCCGTGGATGCGGAGATCGGTCACGTCGTCGAGCGACCGCAGGTCGTCGACAGCGGTGGACGGGCTCGACTCCGGCAGGGTCGCTCGCACGGTTCGGCCGCCGACATGGCTGCGGATGCGCTCGGTGGGTCCGTCGGCGACGACCCGACCGCGGGCGAGGAGAACGGTTCGCTGAGCGAAGTGCTCGGCCTCTTCGAGATAGTGGGTGGCGAAGACGATCGTTCGACCACCGTCGGCTTCGGCGTGCATCGCCTGCCAGAACTCCTGACGGGCGCCGACGTCCATCCCGGTCGTCGGCTCGTCGAGGATCAGGAGTTCGGGATCGGCGAGCAGCGCCAGGGCGAACCGCAACCGCTGTTGCTCGCCACCCGAACAGGACTGGACCTGTTGGTCGCCGATGCCGTCGATCCCGGCCCGCGCCATCACGTCGTCGGCCGGAGGGTGGATGCGGTAGGTGGAGGCGATCAGTTCGACGGTCTCGCGGACTCGGAGATCGCGCAGGAGGCCGCCGGTCTGGAGTACGGCGGCCACCCGACCGTCGCGGATCGCCTGGGTAGGCGAGCCCCCGAGGACCTCGACGTGGCCGGCGGTCGGCGCGGTGAAGCCGAGGATCATGTCGAGTGTGGTCGTCTTGCCCGCGCCGTTGGGGCCGAGCAGTGCCACGACCTCCCCGCTGCGAATGTCGAGATCGATGCCGTCGACCGCCGGCCGAACGTTGGCGTCGTTGCCGAAGCGCTTCTGCAGGCCTCGGAGTTGAATCGTCGTTGTCATGGGTCCAGCGTGCGCTGTGCGCGACGCTGGACCCAGTGCGATGCGTCAGCAGACGTCCATGAGATTTGTCATGCCGACGCAGCGCTGGTGGCCGTTGCCCTCTCGGTCGGTTCCCAACCGGGACGGTTCCACAGGCGGCGGAGACGAGTGCCCCAGTCGCTGTCGCGGCGGAGGTCGCGGGCCAGGAGCTTGAGCTGGGAGAACTGGATGTCGAGTGGGTTGGCCGACTCGATCTGGGTCGTCAGGCCGTACTCGGGCCGGTTCGTCTCGGCCCGGAAGGTGCCGAACAGGCGATCCCAGATGATCAGGATGCCGCCGTAGTTGACGTCGAGATAGTGCTCGTCGGCGCCGTGGTGAGCGCGGTGATGCGACGGCGTGTTGAAGACGGCCTCGAACCAGCGGGGCATCTTCGTGATCGTCTCGGTGTGGATCCAGGTCTGGTAGCCCACGACCAGGCCGGTCGCCGCCAAGACGAGCACGGGGGAGAAGCCGGCGAGCACCAGCGGCAGGCTGAACACGGTGGTGATCAGTCCGTCGAAGATCCCGAGACGCAGGCTCGTGGTCTGGTCGAACTCGGGGGAGCTGTGGTGCACCGAGTGCCAGGCGTCCCAGGGCAGCCGGTGCTCGTGCTCGAAGCGGTGCTCGAGGTAGTAGATGAGGTCGGCCAGGACGATCGCGAGGACGGCCGTGCCGACGTTCGTCGGGATCGACCAGGGGAGCGCGTCGCTGATCGCGCCGAAGATCCCCAGCCAGATCATGGCGCCGACGATCGCCGCGGGGATGAAGAGCAGGAAGGCGCCGACGTTGCCGAGCATCTCCTTGATGCGCCCCCAGCGCAGGTGTCCTCGGCGCTGGAGCCACACGAACTCGATCAGCAGGATCGGGATGAACAGGGCTTCGAAGAGTTCGGCGGTCGTTGCGATGATGTCAGTCACGAACTGAAAGATAGGAGTGACTCCGATATTCAGCATCATTCTCAAGTAGGATCTTGATAGCGTTTTCGTATGCGGTCACTTCGGGAACGCAATCGACACAACGCGATGCGCACCACCCAACGTGCGGCACTCGACCTCTTCGAGGCGCAAGGCTTCGAGTCGGTGACCGTCGCCGAGATCGCCGAAACGGTCGGGATGGCCGCCTCGACCATCTATCGCCACTTCGAGACCAAGGAAGCCATCGTCCTCTGGGACGAACACGACGACAACGCATTCGATGCGGCATTCGTTCGGGCCCTCAGTGATCTCCCTCCGCTCCGCGCCCTCCGGGCCGTCTTCGTCGAGGAGCTGGGGGACCGGTACGAGAAGGATCTCGACTTCCAGCTCCGCCGGGTGCGCTACATCTGTGAAACCGAGGCGGTCCACACCGCTGCAGCCGAGGCGGACTACCGGGACACGCAGGCCATCAGTGCAGAGCTCGAGTTCGTGCTGTCACCGGCCCAACGGCACGCGGCGCCCATCCTGGCTGGCGCTGCCATGCGTGCCCTCGATGTCGCGTTCGATCGGTGGCAACGAGCGGATGGCTCGGCGTCTCTCGGCGACCTGATCGGCGAAGCGTTCGACGTCCTCGCCGGCCTCGATGATCTCACATGAGTCTGCTGGGTCTCGTCCGCCGGTTTCCGCTTCGCGTGGGGGTGACGATCGGCCTGGTCCTCGTGGAAGCGGTGATCGAGGTCCTGCTTCCGCTGTTCCTCGGGTTCGCCATCAACGATCTCCTCGAGGATCGCACCCGCGGCCTGATCGCGCTTGCTGGGCTCGGTGTGGCCGCGCTCATCATCGGCAGTGTCCGGCGATTCGTTGACACGCGTGCGTACGCGGGCATGTTCGAGATCGTGTCTGCCGAGATGGTCGAGCAGGAGCGGGCTCGGGGGGCCGAGACCACTCGGATCGCTGCTCGGACGTCCTTGCTCGGGGAACTCGTCGACTTCCTCGAGGACTCGATGCCAGAGATCATCAGCGCCACGATCGGCACGGTCGGCATTCTGATCATCATCGGCGGGCTGAACGCCAACGTCCTTCTCGCTTGCCTCGGTGTGTTGGTGCTGTTGATCGTCACCTACTGGCTGACCGCCGGACGCAACTTCGATCTGAACCGCGGCTACAACGACGAGCTCGAGCGACAGGTCGAGGTGATCGACAGCTTCGATCGCCGTGCCATTGGTCAGCACTTCGGCCTGCTGATGCGTTGGAACCGTCGCCTGTCTGACCTCGAGACGGTCAACTATGTCGTCATCTGGCTGGGCGTGATCGCCCTCCTGGTCTACGCGCCGCTCGAGGTCATCGAGCCTGGTGAGACGGACTACGGCTTCGCCTTCTCGACGATCATCTACGTCTTCCAGTACATCGAGGCGATCATCGCTCTCCCGTTGTTCATCCAGCAGGTGATCCGGCTGCAGGAGATCGCCGCACGGTTGAGCGCCTCGGACGGCTGACCGTTCAGCGTTTGGCGGCCTTCTTCTTGGTCGCCTTCTTGGCCGGCTTAGCTTTGGCCTCGGACTGGATGCGCTTCTTGGTGGCGGCCCAGGCGCAGATCGGGCAAGCCGTCATGTCGTGGTTGCGGGCCGGGCAGTACTCGCGGCCGAAGAAGATGATCTGCAGGTGGCGCCGATTCCAGGTCTCCTCCGGGAACACCGCCTTGAGATCGCGCTCGGTCTTCTCGACCGTGGTGCCGTTGGAGAGCCCCCACCGATCGGCGAGCCGATGGATGTGGGTGTCGACCGGGAACGACGGCACGTCGAACGACTGCGCCATCACGACGCTCGCCGTCTTGTGGCCCACCCCCGCGAGCGACTCGAGGAACTCCCAGTCGGGGATGACCTCGCCGGGCCCGTCGAGGATCTGGTGCGCCATCGTCGAGAGGTTCTTGGCCTTGGTCGGGGCGAGGCCGACCTCTTTGATGTAGCCGAGGATCTCGTCGGGCGGGAGTGCCGCCATCTCCTCGGGAGTGCTCGCGGCGGCGAACAACGCGGGCGTGACCTCGTTGACCTTCTTGTCGGTGGTCTGGGCCGACAAGGCGACCGCGACGAGGAGGGTGTACGGGTCGGTGTGGTCGAGGGGGATCGGCGGCTTCGGGTAGAGGTCGTCGAGGATCTCCCCGATCCGATCGGCTTTCTCGGCGCGGCGCATGGGTGGAACCTATCGGTCGGGTGCGACAGGGGAGACGGCGAGGTCGACGACCACGCCCCAGTGATCCGACGGGACCGTGCCGTCGACGGCATCGAACCCGAACCGGGTGGCGCGTATCGGGTTGCCGTTGGGGCGCCGCCGGGGCCACGACACCATCACATAGTCGAGACGACGCTCGGGCCAGGCCGAATCGTTCACGTACGGGTTTGCCTCGGAGTAGGTCTCGCCCGGTCCGTCGCCGACCAGTTCCCAGGCATCGCTGAAGACCAGGCCGCCGACCGCAGGATCGCTCCGTCCGGTGAGGCGGCGGATCTCGTCGCTGTCGGGGACGGCGTTGAGGTCGCCGACCACGACCGGCGGCAGGAGTGGGTCGCGGTCGAGTCGGCGTCGCTCGCCGACCCATCCCGCGATCTCGTCGAGCTGTCGGGAGCGCAGCGCGCTCTGGTGGAAGCCGTGGGAGAGATGGGTGGTGAAGACATCCCACGGGCCATACGGGGTGTCGACGCGGGCCCAGAGCACGGTTCGATGCTTTGGTTGGTCGCCGACGTCGAGAAAGCGCCAGTCCGACTCGAGGATCGGCCAGCGTGATGCGATCGCGTTCACGATGGTGAAGCGGTCCTCGTCTCCGCCGGGCGCCGCCACGACGTGGAGGCCCAACTCGTCTCGAAGCCACGCCACTTGGTCGGGGTCGCGGGAACAGACCTCCTGCATTCCGATGACGTCGGGGTCGACCGATCGAATCGTCTCGAGGATCGCCGGCGCTCGAGCGTCGAGATCGCCGTGGCGCCACCACAGGTTCCAGGTCGCCAGGCGAAGCGTGTCGGTCACGGCGACGGATCGTACCGGTGAGCGCTGGTCGGGGCCGGGTCGGTGCGCGACCATCGCACCATGCCTTCGATCTGGTCTCAGCACATGTTGGTGGTCTCCGACGTCGAACGGTCGAGTCGCTTCTACTGCGACGTCGTCGGGCTCGAGAGCGGCCACGGCGGCGATGAATACGAGCAGTTGTTGCACGACGGCGAGATCGTGATGCAGCTGCACGACGACGGAACCGACGATCACCACGGGCCGTTGGTCGATGTCGCGGAGGCGCGGGGGAATGGTGTGCTGGTGTGGTTCGAGGTCGCCGACTTCGACGCGACGGTGGCCCGGGCGAAGGCCGCCGGCGCCCCGGTCGAACGCGACGTGCACGAGAACCCGAACGCCAAGCAACAGGAGCTCTGGGTGCGCGACCCCGACGGCTACCTGGTCGTGCTCGCCGGGGAATCCGCGTACCGGCCGAGGTCGCAGCTGACATGAGCGCCGAGCTGCACTACGACGACGAGAGCATCGCCTTCCTCGAACACCTGTGGGGTGAAGGGTTCATGTCGCCGGGCGGGCCCGACGAGGTGGCTCGGATCGTCGGCGACCTCGATCTCGCTGGCGCGACCGTGCTCGACATCGGTTGCGGCGCGGCCGGCGCGACGATCGCCCTGGCGGCCGATCACGGCGCGGGCAAGGTCATCGGGATCGACGTCGAGGAGCCGGGGCGCGCACGTGCATCTGCTCGGGTCGCCGCCGCCGAAGTCGGTGACCGCGTCGAGATCCGCCTCGTCGAGCCAGGTCCACTGCCGTTCGACGACGACTCGTTCGACGTCGTGTTCTCCAAGGACTCGATCGTCCACATCCCGGACAAGGTCGCGCTCGCGGCCGAGGTGTTCCGCGTGCTGCGACCTGGTGGCTGGTTCATCGCGTCGGACTGGTTGATCGCCCACGACGGCGAACCGTCGCCGGAGATGCAGGACTACCTGCGCAAGGAAGATCTCGGGTTCGGCATGGCATCGCCGTCGACCTACGGCGAGGCGCTGCGTTCGGCCGGCTTCATCGCCGTCGAGCTCGACAACCGCAACGCCTGGTATCGCACGTTGGCGCGCGAGGAGTTGGCCCGCTTGTCGGGGCCGGAGCGGCCGGTCTTCGAATCGATCGTGCCGCCCGAAGAGGTCGCCCGCCAGATCGAGACCTGGGCTGCGATGGTGATCGTCGTGGACTCAGGTGAGCACTGCCCGCATCACCTGCGGGCCCAGAAGCCGGGCTGAGCGTCGCCTGCGGGGTCCGGCGCTGACCTAGGGCTCGTCGCGACGACGCCGGCGGGCCTTGTTGCGGTAGAGGTCGGCGTCGGCTTCGGCGAGGGCGGTGCGGAAGCCGGTCTCGGTGACGGGCGCGATGCCGATGGTGGCCGAATAGGTGATCGACGCGGCGGTGAGGGTCTCGTAGGGGTTGAGGCGGCCGATGATCTCGGTCGGGGCCACCATGACGAACTCGTCGCCTCCGAGTCGGGCGACCGTGCCGCGATCTTCGGCGTGAGCCTCGAGCCAGGTCGCCACATGACGGAGGATGGCGTCGCCCTCCGGGTGGCCGTGGCGATCGTTGAGCTGCTTGAAGTCGTCGACGTCGACCATCGCCACCGAGAGGCGTTCGGTGTTGATCGAGCCGTCGAACCCCTCGAAGAATCCTCGGCGGTTGTAGACGCCGGTCAGCGGATCGGTGATCGCGGCGTTGACGAGCATGCGGCCGGTTTCGTCGAGGCGGCTGACCAGCCGGGCCACGACCGTGATGACCGGCGGCGCGACCATCGCGGGGACCAACGTGCCGATCGCGAGCCCGGGGAAGAACGACGGCGAGCTCGGCCCGAACGTCACCGCCATGATCACCGCGGTCAGCAGCATCGACGCGGCGACGACCGCGATGCTGACGCGAAGGACGTGGCCGTTGGTGCCGTAGCGGCGGACCGAGGTGAGGGCCCACGCTTCGAGTCGGGACAGCCCGAGGGGGGCGTCGAGGAATCCGCCACTCGGATCCGGCCGCCCGTCCGTTCGGATGTGGTCCCACCCAGCCATGAACCCATCATGGAGGACGGGTGTGCGGTTCTGCGAGCAACTTGAGCAGAAGGTGACCGGCGGCCTAGTCCACCTGGGTCGGTGGCCCTGCAGGGGTCCTCTTGACCCACTTGATTAGTTTCTGCTAATCATTAGTCATGGCTTATGAAGCGGCGTTGGATGCCGTCGGCAACCCGACTCGACGTGCCGTGCTCCACCTCTTGCGTGGTGGCGCGAGCAGCGTCGGCGAACTCACCGAGGCGCTCCCGGTCACCCAGGGAGCTGTCTCCCAGCACCTCCGAGTGCTGCGCGACGCAGGCTTGGTCACCGTCGAGTCCGTCGGCACGCGCAACCTCTATGCCGTCGATCTCGACGGTCTCAGCGAGGTCCGAGCGTGGGTCGACTCGTTCTGGGACGACGTCCTCACCGCCTTCACCGAACACGCCGAAAACGAGGAGTCACGATGACCACCATCCCACCCGTCTTGCGTTCGGCCGTCGTGGCTCGATCCCTCGACGACACCTTCCGCATCTTCACCGAGGAGATCGGGGCCTGGTGGCCGCTCACGACCCACAGCGTCTTCCAGGCCGACGCGGGCGGCGTGCACTTCGACAACGGCCGCCTGGTCGAGTGGTCGACCGACGGGCGCGAGAGCGTCTGGGCTGAGGTCGCGGTGTGGCAGCCGCCTGACCGCCTCGTGCTCGAGTGGCATCCGGGGCGCGAGCTCGGCGCGTCCGGCACGGTCGAGATCAGCTTCGCCGCCCTCGAAGGCGGGACGCGGGTCGAGGTCACCCATCGGGGCTGGGAGGCCTTCGGCGAGGATGGGCTCGCCCGCCGTCGCGACTATGTCGGCCCCTCCGCGTGGGGTCACGTGCTCGACCATCTCGCCGATGGCGCCGAGCTGCACGTCGGCAGCGACGGACTCGATGAGCTGGAGGCGTCATACGCCGCGTTCTTCGCCGAGCTGGATGGTGGCGGCTTCGGCGAGCCGACCGATGGCGGCTGGACCGCCGATCAGGTCATCGCTCACATCGCGTTGAACGACCTGGCCCTGACGGCGGTCGCACATGCGTTGATCCATCGCCGGGAACCGACGTTCGACAACGTCGCCTGCCAGGATCGGTCCAACCTCGACCAGCTGGTGGCCCGGTTCGACGATCGAGCGGCGCTGACCGCCTTCGCCCGCCGGTGCGCCGATCAGGCGATCGCCGCGGCCCGGCGGCTCGACGACGAACAGCGGGCCCATCTGGTCCCCGGCCACTTCGAACACGACGGCGAGGTCGTGATGGAACAAGCGATGCCGTGGGCGCAGGTCGCGATCGACATCCAGGCGACGCGTCACCTGCCCGCCCACGTGGAGCAGCTGCAGGGTCTCCGCGGCTGACGGCGGCGGCCCTCTCCTACTGGGTGGGGTTACTGGTGGGTCAGGGCGTCTTCGACGAGGTGGACGAGCTGGTCGGCGGTCTCCGACATGCGAGAGGCGTCCGACGACACTCGGCCGATCGCGCTCGTGAGGTTCTCGGTGATCGTCGCCTGCTCGACGAAACCGGTCTCGATCTCGGTCTGCGTCACGCTGATCTCATCGATGGCGTCGCGGATGCCGCCGAGGGCCGCGCCGGCGTCCTCGGATGCGGCGCGGATAGCGGCGACCATCGTGTCGATGTCGTCGGTCGCCGAACCGGTCTCGGTCGCGAGGGCCTTCACCTCGCCGGCGACCACGCCGAATCCACGGCCGGACTCGCCGGCGCGGGCGGCCTCGATGGTCGCGTTCAGCGCCAACAGGTTCGTCTGGTCGGCGATGGTCGAGATGACCTTGATGATCTCGCCGATCTCCGACGAGGCGGTGGCGAGCCGTTCCATGATGGCGTCGGCCTCGGTCGCGGAGGCGACGCCGGCCCCGGCGGCACCGTTCGCCTGCTGCACCTTGTGGCTCATCTGGCCGAGGCCGGTGCTCATGTCGTTCACGTGGGCCTCGACGGAGAGCACCTGCTCTTCGAGTGAGGTTGCGGTGGCCTTGACCGATGCCGCCTCCTCGTGCAGCGAGGCGGTCGCCCGCTCGAGCGCCTCGGCCCGCTCGCGAGCCTCCTCGGCCTGCTCGTGCTCGAGCTCGCGGCGATGTTCTTCGGCGTGGAGCGCCTCGAGCGCGGCTTCTTCGTTCGCCGTGTGGAAGGCCTCCTGGGCGTCCTCGGTGACCTTCCAGAGCAGGAGGATGCCGATGACTTCGAAGACGACGAAGACCGCGTGGATCAGCGCCCAGAGCACTGGCTTGGCCTGGGCGGCGTCGTGGCTGAACGCGCTGTCAGGGCTGATGAGGCTGACGCCGATGTGATGAACCAGCGTGAACACGATCGTGCCGCCGAGTGCCTTCCAGTCCTGGTACAACGCCACGAACACCAGCAGCACGAAGATGTGGAAGTGCGCCTCGATCGCGCCGTTGGTGAGGTGGATGAGGCCGGCGGCCCCGGCGAGGAGGCCCAGGCTGGCCGCCATGCTGGAGACGACCCGATCCTTGGCGATCCGGGCGACCGCGACCAGAGCGACGACGAAGGCGACATCCGCGCCGACGTGGACGACGCTGAAACCGTTCACCAGGCCGACGCCGATCAACAGCGGGATGTGGAGCTGCAGGACCAGCGTCACCACCCGATGGCGTCGGGCAAACTCTTCATCCGGCAGGTTCGCACCGGTCGGCAACCACTCGAGCATGGCGTTCATCTGACCAGTAATCGTCAGAACCGGTGTTGGTATCATAGCGTCCTGCGGAGTGCGAGCCCTGCGGACGGTCGGGGTCAGCGCAGCGTGGCGTGAACCGCGTCGCTGAGCGCCGTGGCCGTCGTCGTGACGATGCCGGATGCGGCCCGGGTCAAGCGGTCGTCGATCGCCCGCCCGATGCCGTCGGCGCCGGTGAGCTCGACGACGATGAGCGCCGGAGCGACGGCGTCGAGCCGCCGAAGGGTGTCGTAGAGATCGTGTCCGACTCGGGCGAGGTCGGCGTGATGGCCGAGCGGCTCGAAGCGCCAACCAGCCGGCAGGATCGGGGGCCGATCTGTGTAGCCCGCGTAGACCACGTCGCCCGCCGGGGCGTCGGCCGGCGGCGTGGCGTTGGCGATCGTGGGGGTGTGCGGCGAGTAGTGGCGGACGTCGTGGCCAGGGGCCGCCGTGCGGTCGGCATCGCTCTCGATCTCGCGGACCTCGACGTGGCCGGCCAGGGCCTCGCGGGTGACCGCGCCCTCCCGCAAGATGACGACGTGGTCGTGCTCGATGGCGACGACCGTCGACTCGAGGCCATGGTCGGCTCGCCCTGCATCGACGATCATGGCGATCCGGTCGCCGAGCTCCTCGTCGACGTGGGCGGCGGAGGTCGGGCTGATCCGCCCGAATCGATTGGCGCTGGGCGCCGCGACCGGCACGCCCGCTGCGCGGATGATCGCTCGAGCGACCGGGTGGGCCGGACACCGGACGCCGACGGTCGGCCCGCCGCTCGTCACCGCGTCGGGCACCTCGGGGCCCTTGGGTAGGACCATCGTGAGCGGGCCGGGCCAGAACGCGGCGATCAGCTGTTCGGCCACCGGGGGGACGGCGCCATCGATGACCGAGGCGACCATGGCCGCGTCGTCGACGTGCACGATCAGGGGGTCGGTGGCAGGACGACCCTTGGCCGCGAAGACGGCGGCGACGGCGCCGGCGTCGAGGGCGTTGCACCCGAGCCCGTAGACGGTCTCGGTCGGGATGGCGACGAGTTCGCCGGCGCGCAGAAGATCGGCGGCGTCGGCGACGAGGGCGTGGTCGATCGTGTTCGGGTCGATCGTGATCATGCGGGCGGCCATCGCCGTCGAGTCTACGAACGCCGTCTTCAGCCCCAGCGTTCGTGGTGGCGTTGGGCTCGGGCCAGCATCCGGAGCCGGGACCACAGATCGTCGTGGTCGACATAGCAGCCGCGGAGATGACGGTCGCCGCTGCGGGGATCGAAGGCCTCTCGGCCGTGGAGCATGCGGCGGTTGTCGAAGATCACACAGTCGCCTGGTTCGAACGGGAACGAGATCGAGAAGCGCGGGTCGTCGGCGACTCGGGTGAAGTGGCGGAGGGCGCGGTATGCGGTGTCGACCTGGTCGTGCGCCATGTCGGGGAACAACCGCAGGATGTTGACCAGGCGGTGCTCGACGAAGCGGCCATCGGAATCGAGGCGGACCACCGGAGCACTCCATCGGACATCGGTCGTCGTCGAGCGGTTGGCCCAGACCCACGAACACGTCGTGAGCGCCTCGAACAGCTCTGGTTCGGTCGCTCGGAGGTGCTCAATGATGGCGAGCCCGTCGGCCATCAGGCTCTCGCCCCCGGTCGCGGTGTTCTCGATGCAGTGCAGGAGTTGAAGGCCGGCCGGGGTCTCTCGGGTCGGGATGTCCATGTGGAGCCCGAGGCGGTCGGCGGTGTACGCCTGGCTGTCGGCATCGGCACGGTTGACGACGTCGAACGACGGCCCGAACTGGGTGGGGCGGACCACGCCGATGCGGGCGGCGACCTCGAGCACCGTCTCTGCGTCGGTGGAGAGCTGCTGGAGTCGGATCAGCCCATGGGTGGCGAGCGTGCGGAGTGCCCGTTCGAGGGTGTCGTCGCTGCGGAGGAACGCCGCCCCGTCGAAGGAGGGCGGGCTGTCGGTGCTCGGCTCCCAGGGCACGGGATCGGGCCGGACGGTGTCGGGTCGCCAGTCGGTTCCGCCGAGATGGCGGAGCCACGCTCGGTCATAGGAGGCGACGAGCCCGTCAGGGCGCCAGGTGATGGTGAGGCCGTCGTCGATCGTGACCGACTCGGCGGCGATTTCGTCTCCCCATGCTGCGATGTCGGTCAGCCGCTCCCGGGTGATCGGCGCGGTCGTCGTCGGGTCGACCGAGTTCTCGCGCAGCGTCCAGGGGTGATGGTGGTCGATGCGGCCGTCGGTCCACTCGACCTCGATCGTCGTCTCGTCGCGGATCTCGGCTCGGACGATCCGGTCGTCGGTGAGATAAGTGTCGAAGTCGGGGGTGAGAAACGGGTCGCTCACTGGTCGTAGCCGGGGCACTCCCGGCCGACCTTGCGTACCAAGCCGGGCCATTCGGTGGCGCCGTCGTAGTTGTAGTGCGGCGACCGGTACATCTCGGTGCGGAACCGCTCGACCTCGGCGGCGGAGATGAGGTGGAGTTCGTCGCCGGTCGCCATCGCCGCGAGCTGGATCTCACACGCCTGCTTCAGGAAGTAGGCGCGGAAGAACGCTTCGGCGGCCACGCGACCGAAGGAGTAGTAGCCGTGGTTGTGGCTGATGAGGATGTTGTGGTCGGCCGCCTTGCGCTCGAAGAGCAGCCCGAACTGCTCGTCTTCGTCGAACTCGTACTCGAGGTAGCCGAGCATGTGGCCGAGGTAGACCGCCGGCTGGTTGACCGGAAGCAAGCCGGACTCGATCGACCCGATCGCGGCGACGGGGACCTCGTGGCCGTGGATGAAGAAGTTGATGTCGGGGCGCTGGCCGAAGATCCAACGGCAGAGGTTGACCGCACCGTCGTTGGTCCAGCGCTTGTCGTCGTGGACGGGTGTGCCGTCGGCGGTGACGGTGATGAAGCTCGATGCCGTGGCCTCTTCCCAATACATGCCGTACGGGTGGGTCAGGTAGTGGTCTGGCTGATCGGGGACGCGGGCGGCGATCTCGCCGTTGGCGACGTCGCTCATGCCGTAGAGATGGATCGCCCGGTACAGCACCGCCAGGTCGAGTCGCGCCTGCCACTCGGCCGGGGAGTACCGGTCGCGGTCGGGTGCGTCCATCGCGTCGGCGGTCTTGTCGAGATCGACGGGATCGAGCGTGTCGGTCATGCGGTGTCTCCGGGCTGGACGATCGTTCAGCTCGAGTATCGCAGCGAGGTATGGGTCAGTCGACCGTGATGTCGGTGCGCAGCGCCCGGCTGATCTCGTACTGACGAACGAGGAAGCGCTCTTCGTCGAGCTTCTTGCGCCGCATCCAGCCCGTCACCTCGTCGTTGCACTTGCTGGCGTTGCACGACCGGCATGCCGGCACGACGTTGTCGAGGGTGTAGCGGCCACCTCGGGAGATGGCGAGCACCGTGTCCTTCTGGAACGGCCCCTCGTCGTTCTCGCAGTAGGCGCATCCGCCCCAGTGCGCCTGCAGCGCCGCCCACTGATCGTCGGTGAGATCGTGGTCGCGCTTCGCCATCCGATTGGCTCGGCGTTTGGCGTATCGAGCGCGTCGGGTCCGGCTGGCCATCGCTCAAGGTTGGCAGGTCGTCGACCGGCGTCGGCGCACCCGGCCCGATCAGCGCGCCACGATGGGCAGGATCTGCATCGACGGTGGTGATGCCGCTATGCGCCCGAGGGCGTGAGCGAACGCCGCCGATTCCGGCACCTCGAAGTGTCGGTCGAGGGCCGCGCGGCCCTCCCAGCGCTCGACGAACACCAAGCGGTGGGGTCGGTCGGGGTCGGTCAGGACGTCGTGGCTGATGCAGCCGGGTTCGGATCGCGATCGCTCGACGTGCTCGCGGCTGATGGCGAGCGCCTCATCGATCGCCTCGGGGCGAACGTCGACGTCGCCGAGAACGACGATCATCCCTTGCCGCGCAGGACGTCCCAGGCCTCGAGCGTGGTCTTGGCCATGATGCGGTGCTCGCGCGCCATCGCTTGCGAATCGGCGTCCTCGACTCGGCCACCGATGGCGATCGCCGCGTACATGTTCCCGCGGAAGTACGGGCCGAGGTCGGCGGGCCGGAAGAAGCCACGAAGATCGTCGGGGACCTCGGCGTCGTAGCTCCACGCCTCCGGAGCGACGGCGGGCAAGTCGAGGCCGGCGAGCGCCTCCCACAGATCGTCGTCGTTGGTGCGGTCCGCGAAGTCGCGACCTTGGTACCGGTAGATCTCCTCGCCCTCGGGCGAGATGATCAACATGCCCGGCAGCGCGATGCCGCCGCGCTCCTCGGGGTCGAACAGGTCGGCGGCCTGGAGGTAGGTCTCGCCACCGGGATCTGACACGAACCGG
Organism: uncultured Candidatus Nemicrothrix sp.; assembly: GCA_964513285.1. GTDB lineage: Bacteria > Actinomycetota > Acidimicrobiia > Acidimicrobiales > Aldehydirespiratoraceae > UBA11606. The sequence continues at coordinate 22,570 of CAZEML010000003.1, read as the reverse complement.
GTGTGAGGCGAGAGCCAGCGCTCGGCCATGCCCGCCTGGCGCACCCCATCGTCGACGCTGATCGCGATCAACTCGGCGCCGGCGCCGTGGATGCGGTCGTACTCCGTTGCCAGCCGAACCAGCTGGCCGCAGCAGTACGGTCACCAATCGCCTCGGTAGGTCATCAAGATGACCGCGGCGCCAGGGGTGCCGCGCAGGGCGAGGAGATCGTCAGCGAGGGCCATGGCCGCAGTTCTAGCCGATCACCGAAGTCGGTGAAGCACGACCGCCGCCGTGGTCGTGATCGCGGCGGCGAGGGTGAGCCGCTGCCGATCGATCGGCTCGTTGTCGATCGCGAGGATCCGTCCGCTGCTTCGGATCGACAGGATCGACCCGGCCGACCCGATCGACAGGATCGAGCCCGCGCTGCCGATCGACCCGATGCTGCCCGCCGACCCGATCGAGAGGATCGAGCCGGCGCTGCCGACCGAGGCGATCGAGTTGAACGATCCGATCGACGCGACCGAGGCCATCGACCCGATCGAGCGGACCGAGAACGCCGACCCGATCGAGGCGATCGAGCGGTGGGAGGCGAGCGGGCCGGCCATGCGGTCAGGCTGCCAGCAGCCCTTCGAGCTTGTCGAGGGCCATGTTCCAGCCCATGCCGCCGGGGGAGTCGTGCGGGATGCCGATGTGCTGCATCTTCATGTGGGTCTGATCGCCGGCCTCGGTGAGTTCGACGACGACCTCGGTGGACGACGGCCCGTCGCCGGGCATGCCCATGTCGGCAGGGGAGAGGACGTCGCCGGCCTCGTTCGACATCGACTCGGTGTAGACGAGGCGGGTCATCGGGGAGATCTCGGTGTACTCGCCGACGAACCACATCTGCATCGGACCGTTCGGGGTCTCCATCTCCATGCAGAGGTGGCGACGGCCACCGATCTCGACGTTCATCTCGCACGTCGGGATCGACGCACCCATCGGTCCGTACCAGGAGGCGAAGTGTTCGGCTTCGGTCCACATCTGCCAGATGGTGGCGATCGGGGCGTCGAACGTGCGCTCGATCTCAACGGACTTGAACTCGGTCATTGCGGGTCTTTCTGGTCGTCAGGCTGTTGCTGGATTCGGCGGACGTAGTCGTCCAGGCGATCGAAGCTCGTCTCCCACACCTCGCGGACCTGCTCGGTCCAGGCGCTGACCGCCTCGAGCGGGGCTGCGTCGAGCGTGCACGGGCGGTACTGCGCTCGGCGGCCTTGCTGCACGAGGCCGGCGTGTTCGAGCACCCGGATGTGTCGTGAGACCGCCGGCATCGACATCGCGAACGGCTCGGCCAGTTCGCTGACGCTCGCTTCGCCTTGGGCGAGGCGGCCGAGGATGGCGCGCCGCGTGGGGTGGGCGAGGGCGGAGAAGATCACGCTGAGGTGATCGTCGGTCTCGGGCTCGAGGGTCGTCGTGGGAGGCATGATTAACGGATCCGTTACATAACGGTCTCGTTAAGTAACCACGATCGTCGAGAAAGGTCAACCCCTGTGTCGAAATCGCCACGCCTGCTACGACGTAGGTGGTCGACGGCTCGGAACCGCCGAGCTCGAGACAGGAGTTCAGAGAACCATGCAGGTCATGATGCTCATCCAGGAAACCCCCGAAGACTTCGCCGATCGCAACGGCCCCGCCGCCGAGGCGTACTGGGGCAAGTGGATGGCCTACAGCGCCACCCTCGGCGACAAGGTCGTCGGCGGCAACATCCTCGGCGACGGCTCGACCGGCGTCACGATCACCGTGCGCGACGGCGAACGCCAGATCCAGGACGGCCCCTATGCCGACAGCAAGGAGGCGCTCGGCGGCTACATGATCTTCGACGTCGAGTCGATGGACGAGGCGATCGAGCTCGCCGCCAACTGCCCGGCGGCGGCGTCGGCGCGGGTCGAGCTGCGGCCGACCGTCGAGATGGAGCCGATGGGCTGAGATGGCCCCGGTCGGCGAGGTGACTCCGGAGTTGGAGGTGGAGCTGGCCGCACGCGAGTCGTACGGCCGGCTCCTCGCCTGGCTGACCTCGCGCTGCGGGTCGATCACCACCGCCGAGGACGCCCTCGCCGAGGCGCTCGCCGAAGCGGTCCGCCAGTGGCCGGCGAACGGGGTGCCCGACAACACCGAAGCCTGGCTGCTGACCGTGGCCCGCCGCCGACTCGTCGACGAGCAACGCCGGCAGGGGCGCCACGCCGACGCCGAGACGAAGCTGCGCACTGCCGAGCAGATCAAGCTGACGATCGCCGCCACCGAGGCCGCCGAATCCCCCCTCGGCTCCGGGCTCCCGGAGCGCCGGCTCGAACTGCTCTTCACCTGTGCGCACCCCGACATCCCGGCGGCGATGCGCACCCCGCTGATGCTGCAGACCGTCCTCGGGCTGACCGCGGAACAGATCGGTTCGGCGATGCTCGTCGCCCCGGCCACGATCGGGCAGCGGCTCGTGCGGGTGAAGCGGCGCATCGCCGACGACGGCATCCCGTTCGAGATCCCCGACGACGAGCACCTCTCGGAACGCCTCGGCCATGTGCTCGACGCGGTCTACGCCGCGTACGGGGTTGGCTACGACGATGCCGACGATGCATCCGAGGCGGCCGCCGGTCTCGCGGGTGAAGCGATCTGGCTCGCCGGTCTGCTGGTGAAGCTGTTGCCCGACCACGCCGAACCCAAGGGCCTCTACGCCCTGTTGTGTCTGAGCGAGGCACGTCGCCCCGCCCGACGAGACGCCGCCGGGCGGTTCGTGCCGCTCGAGGAGCAAGACCCGACGCGGTGGGATCTCGCCCTGATCGAGTCCGGCGAGATCGCGCTGTGGCGGGCCGCGCAACAGGGCCAGTCCGGCCGGTTCCAGATCGAAGCCTCGATTCAGTCGATGCACGCGGACCGGCTGCGCACCGGTGCGATCGACTGGGCGTCGATCGCCAAGGCGTACCACCTGTTGATGCGCACCTACCCGACCCTCGGCGCGGCGATCGGCTACGCCGCCGCCCTCGGCCGAACCGGCGATCTCGCCGGCGCGGTCGCTGTGCTCGACGGCCTCGACCCGAAGCGGGTCGAGCGCCACCAGCCGTACTGGGCCGTGCGGGCGTGGGTCCTCGATCAGCTCGACCGCCACGACGAGGCCCGGGCCGGCTACGACCGAGCGATCGGGCTGACCGCCGACGCCGCGGTACGGGACTGGCTCGTCGCCCGATCCCGAGGCGGCTGATCGAGCGAACCGGCTCGGGCGGATCGCTACGCTGCGCAGCCGTGCGTCGCCTGCTGCTCCTCCTCACCGTGGCCGTCTTCGTCGTGGCTGCCTGCGCCGACGACGTCGACGGCGAACTCGCCGACGATCTCGTCGACGACTTCGTGGTCGACTTCAGCGAGGCCGATCAGCTGAGCGAGGAGCTGTGCGACCCGTTCCTTGTCGGCGACGACGAAGGCCCGGTCACCTCGATCTATGCGATCGAGGACGGCTTCTTCGCCGGGTTGTGCTGGGGTGATCCCGACGAGGCCGTCACCGGCGCGTTCGAGTTGCTGGAAGCGGTGACGGTTCGAGAACAGCTCCGCGATCTGCGGTTCATCGCCGGCTTCGACGGCGGAGCCGACACGTTGGCGTTCCTCGCTCCGGTCGACGACGACTACACCGGGTTCGTCATGGCGATCGACACCGTGTCCGCCGTCGACGACCCGGCCAGCCTCCGACTGACCGTGCTCCACGAGTTCGCGCACGTCTTCACCCAACGCAACGACCAGCTCGACGTGAACGGCGACCCCGATTCGTGCTCGACGTTGTGGAACGGGGCCGGCTGCTTCGTCCCCGGCTCGTACCTCGATGACTGGATCTCCCAGTTCTGGAGCGAAGAGGAGCTCCGCTCCTTGCCGTTCAACGCGGTCGACGAAGAGGCCGGTGTCGAACGATGCGAGATCGATCCCGGGTTCCTCGGCGCCTACGCCGCCAGCGGACCCGAAGAAGACTTCGCCGAGACCTACTCGGCGTTCGTGTTCGACCTCGACGTGCCCGAGGGCGTGCAGCCACGCATGGCGTTCTTCGAGGCCTACCCCGAGCTGGTCGAATCTCGAGCGCTCGCCCGCGAGTCGAACATCGGCTCGGTGCCGAATCCGTTCGATCGCTGCGGCTGATCAGCCCGCCGTCGCGTCGAGGCTCGCCTCGACGTACTCCGCGATCTGGCGGAACGACGCGACCCCGGCCGGCTGGCCCGTCTCGCCGATGAGGGTGACGTTCGAGGTCTCGTCGGCGCGCAGGGCGCCGATGCCGTCCGCGATCGACGACCGCACCGAGATCGCGTGCGGATCGGCGACCATGATGTCGGCGGTCGGCGTGGTCGTGAGGTCGATCGGCTCGCAGCCGACCTTCTGCTGCAGGGCGAACTCGGTGAGTACGCCGACGAGGTGCCCGCGTTCGTCGGTGACCATCACCTGCTCGAGTCCACGGTTGCGGAGGTGGTGGATCGCCATCTCGACGGGGTCGGTCGCCTCGACGGTGACCGGCGGACGAAGGTTGATGCCGGTGAAGTCGACGAACGCGAGGCCTTCTCGAACGACGTCGTCGGCGAGGGGACCTTCGAGCTGTTGTGCGAGCAGCGCGGCCATGGTCTGGATGACGGTGTAGAAGCTCAGGTTCCCGACGAACCGGCCGTCGTCGAGCACGGGCATGTCGCGCACCCACCAGGTGGTCATGGCATCGATGGCGTCGGCCAAGCTGTCGTCGACCGTCACCGTCTTGAGCGTCGTGGTCATCTCGGCGCTGATGGGTCCGTTCCAGTCGCGGGTGCGGCCGATGACCCGATGGAGGACGTCGCGCTGGGTGAACATGCCCACGAGTGCGCCGTCGTCGAGCACGCACGCGGTGGCGAGCTCCGCCTCTCGCATCGCGTCGACCGTGTGGGCCACGGTCGCGTCGGGCGCAACGGCGACGTAGCGACTCAGGTCGAGTCCCGCCACCGTCGTTTCGGCCAGAGCGTCGGCGATCGTCATGGCGCGATCGTAGGGGACCCGGGTTGACGCCGCTGAGGAGCGGGTGCGGTCAGCGGCAGGGGCGCCCCATCACCAGCGCACACATCGGGCAGCACGGGAGCCGGCCGGCGTCGGGGCGGGGCGTGATGCGCAGGCCGCACAAGGTCGTGAACGAGCCGTCGGCGCCCTGTGGGTGCTCGTCGCCCACCCGAGCGTGATGGTGGACCCGGTCGTTGGCATCGTCGTCGGTCGACTCGTCGGTGTCGTCCCAGAGGTCGGTCTCGTTCATGCCCGCCGAATCCGGATCGGTCCCTTGGCGGTCGATGGGTCGACGATCTGTCCGGCCTGGGTGATCAGGACCTCCCCGGCCGCCTCGAGTCGGCGGGCCGCGGCGCGAGCGGGCTCCATCAGTTCACGCCACGCCGACGGGTTGACCACCTTGGCGGCCTCGCTGGGGCAGATCGTGGCGGCTCGCGTCCGCTGGTCGAGCAGACCGAGCATCGCTCGTTCGAGGTCGTGGTCTACCGGCTTGACCTTGCGGCGGCGACAGCGATCAGAGCAGAACCGCACCGTGTCCCAGTTCTTCGCCCACGCCTTGCGCCACGCCATCTCGCGTCCGCAGGATGCGCAGGTTTTGGTCGCGTCGAGCACACCTGAGGGTCTCACGTCCGACGATCGAGTCCATACTCCGGGCATGGTTCGTCGGATCTCGTTCCTCGTCGGTCTCGCCGTCGTGGCCGCCGCATGTGGCGGTGACGCGGCCGAAGACTTCGTTGCCCCGACGCCGATCGACCTGAGCGGAACCGCGGCGGTCGACTTCGAGGGTCGCGCCGACGTCAACCCGACCGGCAACCGGGTGAGCACCGGTGTGGGCGATCTTGACGGCCCCGCGATCGAGATCGAACTCGACAGCGCCGCGATCTGGATCGTGCCGTCCTCCCCGGAACCCGGTGCACCGTGGGTCGCGGTGCTCGCCGACGACCGGCTGGTGTGGATCGATCCGACGGCGGGAACGGTCGAGGTGCTCGAGGAGGCGTGGGGCGACACCGAACCGGTCGTCTCCGGCGCTGACCGCATCGAGACGTGGGATCTGAGCGCGTCGTACGCGACCGCCCTGCCCGACGGGCGGGCGGTGACCGCCGGCGACGTTTCCGTCGTGTTGGCCGACCCGACCGATCGGTATCGCCATGGCGTGCTCGGCGACGTCGTCGAGGCGGGAGCGATCGAGATCCGGTCCGTCGCTGACGGATCGCTCGCCGCCCGCGTCGAGTTGGAGGGCGACGTCGTCGAGGGTCGGAGCGCGCTGCTCGGCGATGCGGATGGCGACGGCGTCGCGGAGGTCCTCGTGACCCAGAGCGAGGACCGCGCGGGCGCCCGTCTCGTCCTCTACGACCTCGATGGCGAGTTCGTCGGCGAGTCGTCGTCGGTCGGCCGCGGCAATCGCTGGCGCAGCCAGATCGCCATCGCTCCGGTGGGCCCTGCGGGGGAGATCGAGATCATCGACGTGCACACGCCCCACCTCGGCCGGACCATCGAGTGGTTCCGGCTCGAAGGCGACGAACTGGTCCGGGTCGCACAGCGCGACGGCTTCACGAACCACGTGCTCGGGTCTCGGAACCTCGACTTGGCGATCGTCGCCGACCCCGACGGCGACGGCCGACTCGAAGTCGTCGTCCCCACCTCGGATCGACGGGCGCTCGGGGTCGTCGCTCGCACCGAGGAGGGCACGGAGGTCGAGTTCATCGTCGATCTCGGCGAGCGGCTCTCGTCGAACTTCGGCGCCGTCGACCACCCTGACGGTGGCGTCACCTACGCGGCCGGCACGAGCGACGGTCTCGTGCGCTTCTGGGTCAGCTGACGGCGCGCTCGATCGCGGCGGCGACCTGCAGCACGCGGGCGTCGGCGGCGAGGTGCCCCGTGATCAGGAGGCCGAGGGGGAGCCCGTCCGCACTCCCGAACGGCATGGTGAGCGAGGGGTGGCCGGTGATGTCCCAGAGCGCCAGGTTGCCGACCCGCCGGAAACGATCCATCGCCTGCCCGTCCGCGACGGTGCCCGTGGCGGTTCGGGTCGTCGGACAGATGACCACGTCGACGTCGCTCATCGCCGCGGCGACGCGCTCGCGCAGGTCGGCTTGGCGGTGGAGGGCCATCGCACGGGCGCCGGGCTCGACGTCCTCGTAGAGCTCGACCCACGACCACAGTTCCCGACCGATGCGGTCGCGGCCGGCCTCGTGCAAGGTGCCGCCGTAGGTGGTGATCAGGTCGGCGCCCAGCACGTTGGCGATCTCGTCGTCGGCGGCCCGGAGATCGACACCCAGGTCGAGGTCGACGACGGTGGCGTCCAGCTCGCGTTCGAGCACGCCGATCGCGGGCTCGAATGCGGCGACGACGTCGGGGTCAGCGTGATCGAGGAACTCGCCTCGAAGCACGCCGACGCGCAGCCCGTCGGGCCGCGCCGAGAGCAGTCGGGTCGGGTCGTCGGCGCCGTCGATCTGGATGACGCCGAGCAGCGCCGCGGCCTCCGCCACGGTCGCGGTCATCGGCCCGACATGATCCATCGCCCGAGCGCAGACGCTCCCACCGTCGGTGCTGACCCGCCCGAAGGTCGGCTTCAGGCCGACGATGCCGCAGGCCGCCGCGGGGTGGCGGATCGACCCGCCGGTGTCGGTGCCGATCGCGTGGCGCACGCCGACGTCGAGTCGGGCGCCGACCGTCGCGGCCGACCCCGACGAAGAACCCCCGGGGTAACGCTCGGCGTCGAGCGGATTGCGGCAGTCGCCGTAGTGCTCGTTGACCCCGACCGTGCCGCAGGCCAGTTCGGTCATGTTGGTCTTGCCGACGATCACGGCACCGGCTGCCCGGAGCCGTCGGACGACCTCGGCGTCGGTCTCGGGCACCCGGTCGTCGAAGATCCCGAGGCCGAAGGTGGTGCGCAGCCCAGCGGTGTCGAGGTTGTCCTTGATGGCGACCGGCACGCCGTCGAGGGGGCCGAGCGGGGTCTCGCGAGCATCCGCGGCACGGGCTGCCGCCATGGCGCCTTCGCGGTCGATCGTGATGAACGCGTTGAGGTCGGGTTCGGCGCGCTCGAGTGCGTCGAGCGTCGCCGCGATGCGGTCGGCGATGGTCATCGCCGCAGAGTCTGGCCGATCAGTCGGCGAGGGAGGCGAGCACGGCGAGCGACTCGTCGAGGAGGACCCCGAAGTCGGTGCGGCCGCCGTCGGCGCCCCACCGTCGGATCGCGGCGCGGAAGGCGGCGAACGCGGCGCCGGCGAGGACCTCGGGAAACGGGTCGGCGAGCGGATCGACCTGCATGCGCGCGGCGATGGCCGCGGTGAGTTCGTGCTCCCATTCGGTCTGGACGACGGCGCGGGCGTGCGCAGCGACGGAGGGGAATTCCGCGGCGAGTCGGGCCTGCAGGTAGGCCTCGTCGTGATGCTCGGCGTAGTGGTCGGCGATCGTGCGGACCGCGGCGCGGACCCCGTCGACCACGTGCTCCTCGGGTGGTCGCGACGCGAGCGCCGCGGCCATGGCGTCGCGGAGTTCGTCGACGTGTCCGTACAGCACCGCTTCCTTGGACGGGAAGTGGCGGAAGAACGTGCGTTGCGAGACGTCGGCCGCTTCGGCGATGTCCTCGGTGGTGACCGAGTCGAAGCCCCGCTGCGCGAAGAGTCGGGCGGCGTGATGCATCAGCTCGTCGCGGGTCTGTCGCTTCTTGCGCTCGCGTCGCCCCGGCTCCAGGTCGAGGTCGGGGACGTCGGCGCCGATCGTCAGGTCGGCCATGGCGTCACTGTACGAGCGTCCGAACGAAATGTCAGCTATTGACTCATGTCAGTGACTGACATTAGAGTGATCTTCGTGACTCGTGCTGCGATCTTCGACCTCGACCGCACCCTGGTGCTGACCTCGTCGGCCTCGGTCTTCCAGCGTCATCTCATCGACGCCGGCCTCACCGAGGAACGACACATCCCTGGTCAGGGTGTCTATGAGAAGAGCTACGAGATGTTGGGCGAGAACCCGCTGATGATGCAGCTCGCCCGCTTCTTCGTGCGGACCTCCGAAGGCTGGTCGGTCAAGGCCGTCCGTGCCGCGGCCGAAGCGGCGGCCGACGAACTCGTCGACATGGTGCCCGGCCCCGCTCGTGCCCTGCTCGACGAGCACAAGCAGGCCGGCCGCCGGCTCGTGCTCGCCACCACCTCCCCCGCGGCGTTCGTCACCCCGTTCGCCGAGCGCCTCGGCTTCGACCATGTGGTCGCCACCAAGTGGGAATCGACCAAGGGCGCCTACACGGGCGAAACCGACGGCGGGTTCCTGTGGGGGCGCGCCAAGCGCGACGCCGTCGTCGAACTCGCCGAAGTCGAGGGCATCAACCTCTCCGGCAGCTACGGCTACTCCGACTCGGCCTACGACGTGCCGCTGCTCACCGCGGTCGGCAAGCCGGTCGCCGTCAACCCCGACCCGCACCTCACCGTCATCGCCGGTCTCAACGACTGGCCGATCCGCCACTTCGACAAGTCGCCCGGCGTCGCCAAGTTCGCCGGCCGCGAGCTCCAGGAGTGGTTGCGCCCGTTCAGCCGGCCCGAGCTCATCCCCAACGCCCGGTTCACGTTCGAGGGCGTCGAGAACATCCCCGCCGAGGGCGCGGTCATCCTCGTCTTCAACCACCGCAGCTACTTCGACCCGACCGCGGTCAACCTGCTGCTCGCCCGTGCCGGCCGCAACGCCCGCTTCCTCGGCAAGAAGGAAGTCTTCGATGTGCCGATCTTCGGTCGCATCGGGCGCATGCTCGGGGGCATCCGGGTCGACCGCGGTACCGGCAGCGACGAACCGCTCGACAAGGCGGTCGAAGCGCTCGAGATCGGCGAACTCGTCGCCATGGCGCCGCAGGGAACCATCCCGCGCGGTCCCGCCTTCTTCGACCCCGAACTCAAGGGTCGGTGGGGTGCGGCCAAGCTCGCCCACGACACCAAGGCGACCGTCATCCCGGTCGGGCTGTGGGGCACCGAGAAGGTCTGGCCGCGCAGCGCCCGGCTCCCGAATCTCGACATCGTCGACCCGCCCGAGGTCAGCATCGTCGTCGGTGAGCCGGTGACCCTGAAGTACAAGAGCCTCGACAAGGACACCAAGCGCATCATGTCGGCCATCGCCGACCTGCTTCCCGCCGAGGCGCGCGAACCCTACGAGCCGACCACCGAAGAGTTGATGGCGACCTACCCGCCCGGCTACTCGGGCGACCCCACCGCTGAGGCCGACCGTCGGCCGGGCTCGGACACCTGAGGAGCTGGCTCATGAGCGAACGCACCCGAGAACTCCGCTTCGAGCAGAAGATGACCGATGCCGAAGCCCTGATGTGGAACATCGAGAAGGATCCGTGGCTGAGCCCCAACGGCGCCATGATCTCGATCCTCGACCGGCCCCTCGACCCCGACATGTTTCGCGAGCGCATCCGGTACGCCGTCTCGGAGGTCCCCCGCCTCCGCGAGCGGGTGGTCCCCGGCTTCGGGCGGCTGTCGCCCCCCACCTGGGCGACCGATCCCGAGTTCGACTTCGACTACCACGTCCGCCACGTGTCGCTCCCGGCGCCCGGCACCGAACGGCAGCTCTACGACCTCGCCACCAGCTGGTACGAGGATCCCTACGACCGCACCCGGCCGCTCTGGATGTTCGTCATCGTCGACGGTCTCGAGGGTGGGCGCGGCGCCCTGTTCTCCAAGATGCACCACTCGATCACCGACGGCATCGGCGCCCTTCGGCTGTCGGAGAAGTACCTCGACCTCGAGGCCGACGCCGAGCAGCCTGCACCGGTCGATCTCGATGCCGTGCTCGCGGCGGCGATCGCGGTCGAGGAGACCGCGGAGCGCAGCGCCGACGGCGTCTCGCCCGCCGACAACCTCCGTCGCAGCATCGGCCACGTCGCCCGCCGCCAGGTCGGCCGGGCTCGCCGGGCGATGGGCGAGGTCGCGACGTGGACGGGCGACCCGCTTCTCGCTCGTGACTTCGCCGAAGACCAGCTCGATCAGATCCGCGCCGTACTCGACCAGCTCGACGGCGACGACGAATCGCGACCGGGGTCCCCGTTGTGGACCGATCGCAGCCGCCGTCGTCACCTGGAGACGATCACCCTCTCGATCGCCGACCTGAAGACCGCCGGGAAGGCGCTCGACGCCTCGATCAACGACCTGTTCGTCACCGGCCTGGCGATGGGTGCGATCGACTATCACAAGGCTCATGGCGTCACCCCCGAGGGCCTCAACGCCAGCTTCGTGGTCAGCACCCGCAGCGACGACGCCATCGGCGGCAACTCGTTCACCCCGACGATGCTGCCCCTTGCCGGCAGCTACCGGAAGCCCAAGCCCTACCTCAAGGACGTCAAGAAGCGCATGGCCGCCCGTCGTGAGGCCGTCGCCGGTGACGGTGCTCTCGCCGGCTTCGCCGGGATGGCCAACCTGTTGCCGACCTCGGTCGTCACCCAGGTCGCACGCGCCACCGCCGGCAAGCTCGACATCGCGACCTCGAACCTGCGCGGTGCGCCGTTCCCGACCTACATCGCCGGCGCTCAGGTCGAGCGCAACATCACCCTCGGCCCGGTGTCGGGCACGGCGATGAACATCACCGCGATGTCGAACGCGGACGTCTTCGAGATCGGGCTCGTCATCGACCCGGCTGCGGTCGCCGACCCGGCCGAGCTGCGCGACCACGTCGCCGCCGCCTACGCCGACCTCCTGGCCGCCGCCGACGGCTGATCTCGCCGGCGCCTCCAGGGTCGCTCTGAGCCTGATTTGGTCCGAAATTCCGGCCGATTCGCACGATTTGCGGGAATCAGCCGCGGGCTGATCCACTGCGCCGATATGGACGTGGGCGCCACCATCGACGTCATCCGGCGCACCGGTCTACTCGACCCGACGCGCACCGCCGCGCTCGTCGGTGGGCTCACCCGATGGGGCCCATCGCTCGCTGCCGGCGTGGCCGCAGGAGCGCTGCGTCTCCGCAACCGCACGGCGATCGTCGATGAGCTGGGCTCGTCGACCTGGGGCCAGCTCGACCATCGGACCTCGCTGCTCGCCCGGGGTCTCCGCAGCCGCAAGGTCGGTCGAGGCACCCAGCTCGGCATCCTGTGCCGCAACCATCGCGGGTTCGTCGAGGCATCGGTCGCCGCGGCCAAAGCGGGGTTGGTGCCGATCTACCTCAACACCGGCAGCGCCGCCGCCCAACTCATCGAGGTGATCGAGCGCGAGTCGATCGGCGCCCTGGTCGGCGACCCCGAACTCCTCGCCGATCTTCCGGCCGACGCCGTTCCCGGTCCGGTCATTGCGATCGGGCGTGAGTGGAACGCGGTCGCGAGCGCCGGCCGCGGTCGCTTCGACGTCTTGCTCCCGTCGACGGTCGCGCCCGTCTTGATGACCTCGGGCACGACCGGCGTACCGAAGGGTGCTCGGCGCGAGCTCGGCCTCGGCTCGTCGGCCGGGAGCTTCGGTCTGCTCGAACGCATTCCGTACCGCAGCAGCGACACGATCGTGATTCCCGCGCCGCTGTTCCATGCGTGGGGGCTCGCGCATCTGACGATCGCCGTCTCGCTCGGCGCCACGATCGTCTTGACCGAACGCTTCGACCCCGCGACCACCGTCGACGCGGTCGCGGACAACGACGCCACGGTGCTCGCGGTCGTCCCCGTCATGCTGCAACGGTTGCTCGCCGCCGACGTCGACCTCGGTCCCCTCCGGCAGCTCCGGATCGTGGCGTCGTCGGGTTCGGCGCTTCCCGCGCCCGTCGCGCTCGAGTGGATGGACCGCTGCGGCGACCACCTCTACAACCTGTACGGATCGACCGAGGTCGGCCAGGCCAGCATCGCCACGCCGGCCGACCTGCGCGCCGCACCCGGAACCGCCGGCCGACCCGTCGACGGCAGCACGGTGCGGATCCTCGGTGCCGACGGGCAACCGGTGCCCGAGGGCGAGACGGGCCGCATCTTCGTCGGCTCGGGCGCGTCGTTCGACCACTACACCGGCGGCGGCGACAAGGAACGCATCGACGGACTCCTGTCGTCGGGCGACGTCGGCCACTTCGACGACGAGGGGCGCCTGTTCGTCACCGGCCGCGCCGACGACATGATCGTGAGCGGTGGCGAGAACGTCTTCCCCGACGTGGTCGAAGCGTTGCTCCTCGCCCACCCCGCCGTCGTCGATGCGGCGGTCGTCGGCGTCGACGACCCCGAGTTCGGCCAACGCCTCAAGGCCTTCCTGGTCGTCGACGGTGTGTTGACCGCCGATGCGGTCCAGGCGCACGTCGCAGGCGAGCTCGGCCGCCACTTCGTGCCGCGCGATGTCGACTTCGTCGCCGCCTTGCCGCGCAACGCGACCGGCAAGCTCCTCCGCCGTCAACTCACCTGACCCTTGCGTCACCTGGCGCGCGGCCGGGAGACTGCCGCCGTGCCCGAACTCCAGACCGGCTCCGCCACCGTCACGATCGCGGCCTCGCCTGAAGCCGTCTTCGACCTGGTCACCGACCTCCAGCGGATGGGGGAGTGGAGCCCGGAGTCCGGAGCGGTGCGATGGCTCGACGGCGCGACCGAAGCCGCGCCCGGCGCCCGCTTCGCCGGCGACAACGAGGTGATGCTCGGCCCGATCCCGCTGAAGCGCTGGACCACCGAGTCCGAGGTCACGGCGTTCGAGCCGGCGGCGGTCTTCGAGTTCATCTCCGCCGGCTACACCACCTGGCGGTTCGAGTTCGAGGCGGTCGATGGCGGTACCCAGCTCACCGAGTCGTTCGCCTATCCGCCCTACTCCGGCTTCGACCGCGTCAGCCGTGACCTGCTCGGGGCCCGACCGGGGTTGATTCGCAAGGGCGTCGAGCGAACGCTCGCGAACATCAAGGCGGCAGCGGAAGCATGAGCGACTGGACCGTGACCCGGCTCGCACCGGCGCTCGGCGCTCGGGTCGAAGGCGTGGACCTCGCGGCCGCGACCGACACCGACCTCGACGCCCTCCACGCCCTGCTCGACGAACACCAGGTACTCGCGCTGCCGGGACAGACCGGCCTGCGCGTCGACGATCACATCCGCGTCGGCGAGGCGTTCGGCGATCCGTTGGTCCATCCCTTCCTCACCGCCATCCCCGAACATCCCGCGATCCTCGAGGTGCTCAAGGAGCCGACCGACACCGAGACGTTCGGTGGGGAGTTTTGGCACTGCGACATCTCCTTCACCGATCCACCGGCGGCGGCGTCGATCCTCCACGGCCTCGAGATCCCGCCGCTCGGCGGCGACACCCTGTTCGCCGACACGGTCGGCGCGCTCGATCGCCTCTCCGCGCCGTTGCGGTCTTTCCTCGACGGGCTGACCGCCACCCACGTGTATCCGGACATGGCCGAAGGCCCCGAGACCTCGGCGGTGCATCCCGTCGTGCGGACCCACCCGCGCACCGGGCGCCCGTCCCTCTACGTCAACCCGGCGTTCGTCGACCGGATCAACGAACTCGAGCGCGCCGAGTCCGATGCCCTGTTGGCGTTCCTCTACGGCCATCAGACCCGCCCCGAGTTCCAGGTGCGGGTCGGTTGGGCACCGGCCCAGGTCCTGATCTGGGACAACCGGACCACCATCCACTACGCCATGAACGACTACCCCGGGCAACGTCGTCGGCTCCAACGAGTGACCTCGATCGAGCGCAAATCCTGACCGAGTTGCGCTGAATCGGCTTGACGACGGCCCCCGGACTCAGGTCTATACTGCGGCCCGTTCATCGGAGGGGGCTCCGGCGAACAGAATCGACCGGGGGGAGTTCGGGTCTATGGCCCTGCTTGACGTCAGAGGTATCACCGTTCGCTTCGGTGGCATTACCGCGCTGAGCGACCTGTCGTTCTCGATCGAGGAGGGCCAGATCCTGGGCCTCATCGGACCGAACGGCGCCGGCAAGACGACACTGTTCAACGTCGTCAGCCGCATCTACGACCCGACCGAGGGGTCGGTGAAGTTCAACGGCGAAGACCTGTTGGCGCACGCCCCCCACGAGATCTCCAAGCTCGGCGTGTACCGCACCTTCCAGAACCTCGCGCTCTGGCAGAACATGAGCGTCATCGAGAACGTGATGACCGGTGCGCACACGCGAAGCAAGCAGAACTTCTTCTCCGCGATGGCCCGTATCGGCCTCAAGAAGGAGGAGAAGCAGCTGATGGAGGAGGCCTACGCCGTCCTCGACCAGCTCGGCCTCGCCCAGCACGCCTTCAAGCAGTGCGCCGGCCTGCCCTACGGCACCATGAAGCGCATCGAGCTCGCCCGGGCCCTGATCGGGCGCCCGAAGCTGCTGATGCTCGACGAGCCCGCCACCGGCCTCACCCACTCCGAGGTCGGCGAACTCTCCGACGTGATCCGCGGCATCCGCGATCAGTTCGATCTGACCGTGCTGCTCGTCGAGCACCACATGGGCATGGTCATGAGCATCTCCGAACACGTCGTCGTGTTGGACTTCGGTTCCAAGATCGCCGAGGGCTCACCCGCTGAGGTGCAGGAGAACCCCGAAGTGATCGCCGCCTACCTGGGGACGTCATCATGAGCGAACGAGTACTCGACGTCAGCGGCCTCCAGGCCGGCTACGGCGTCATCCAGGTCCTGCACGGGATCGACTTCCACGTCAACGAGGGCGAGGTCGTCGTGATCCTCGGTGCCAACGGCGCCGGCAAGACGACCACACTCCGAGCGATCTGCGGCATGATCCAGACCTCGGGATCGGTGAAGCTGAACGGCACCGAGATCGTCGGCGCCAAGAGCGCCGACATCGTGCGCCGCGGCGTCGCCCACGTCCCCCAGGGTCGTGGCACGTTCCCCGAGCTCTCGGTCGAGGACAACCTCGAAGTCGGTGCCTACACCCGCACCGACAACGAGGTCGAGGCCGACATGGAGCGTTGGTACGAGACCTACCCGGTGCTCTACGAACGTCGCACCCAAGCCGCCGGCTCGCTCTCGGGTGGCGAGCAGCAGATGCTCGCCGTCGCCCGGGCGCTCATGTCGCGCCCGAGCCTGCTGCTCCTCGACGAGCCGTCGCTCGGCCTGGCTCCGCTGATCGTGGAAGACCTCTTCGAGCGATTCGCCGCCCTCAACAAGGAGCAGGGCACGACCCTGCTGGTCGTCGAGCAGAACGCCCAGCTGGCGCTCGGCATCGCCGACCGTGGCTATGTGCTGGCCTCTGGCGAAATCGACGTCGAGGGCCCGGCTGACGAACTCATCAACGACGACGCCATCCGGCGCGCCTACCTCGGCGTCTGAGGGGAGAACGACCATGGACCTTTTCCTGCAACGTCTCTTCGACGCCCTTTCCAACGGGTCGACCTACGCCCTCGTGGCCGTCGCCCTCGTCCTGATCTTCAAGGCCACGACCCTGATCAACTTCGCGCAGGGCGAGATGGGCATGCTCGGTGCCTTCTTCGCCCTTCAGATGTGGCTGTGGGGGGTGCCGATGTGGATCGCCATGGTGATCGCCATGATCCTCTCGGCGATCCTGGCCGCCGGCATCGAGCGGGTGCTGATCCGACCGTTCGACCCTGCGGATCACCTGCCGTTGGTGATCATCACACTGGGCTTGTTCCTCTTGATCAATGCCGCGGCCGCGATCGTCTGGCGCTTCGACCCGCGGTCGTTCCCGAACCTGTTCGGTGATGGCAACGCAATCTCGATCGGTGGTGCCAACCTCGGCTGGTACACCGTTGGCACGATCATCACCGTGGTCGTGGTGCTGAGCCTGCTGCAGCTGCTCCTCAACCGCACCAAGATCGGCCTCGCCTTCCGTGCTGTCTCGTCGAACCTCGAATCGAGCGAGCTCGTCGGTATTCGGGTCGGCCCGACCCTGCAGTTCGGTTGGGCCCTGGCCGCCGGCGTCGGCACGCTCGCCGCAGCGGTCTTCGTCGCCAACCCGATCCGCCAGATCGAGCCGTCGATCATGCTCCGCGTGCTGATCTTCGCCGCCGCCGCAGCAGCGCTCGGCGGTCTCGACAGTCTCTGGGGCGCCGTCGTCGGCGGCCTCGCCATCGGGCTCGTGCAGTCGGTGCTGGTGCAGTACCTCAACGAGTGGGTGAGCTTCCCGACCACGATGAGTCTCGCCGCGGCGGTGTTCGTCCTCATGCTCGTTCTGATCGTGAGACCCGCCGGCCTATTCGGCACCAATGCGGTAGAGAGAGTCTGAGGGGCACGCCATGAATTCACGTTGGACCATTGCTGCGGGCTCGAGTCAGCACCGCACCTACCAGTTGGTGACCTGGGGCCTCGGCGTCCTCGCCATCATCCTCATCGCCTTCGCGTACGTCGACGTCGGCTCGATCTCGCTCGGCGAGAACACCTACAACATCAGCCTCATCCGCTTGAACAAGGCGGTGGCGTTCGCCGTCGCCATCCTCGGCCTCCAGGTCGTGGTCGGCTACACCGGCCAGCTCGCCTTGGGCCAGTCGTTCTTCTTCGGCATGGGTGCCTACATCGCGGCATGGCTCGTGGCCGACAAGGACTGGCACATCCTGCTGACCCTTCTGGTCGTCATCCCGGCCTGCTTCATCGTCGGCGTCGTCCTCGGCCTTCCGGCGCTGCGGATTCGAGGCCTGTATCTGGCGCTGATCACGTTGGGTATGGCCCAGGTGTTCCCGTCGGTCGTCAAGCTGGAGTCGCTGCAGCCCTACACCAACGGTTCGGGCGGCAAGATCGCCGATCCCGAACTCGAACCACCCGGATGGATCCCGTTCGACGGGTTCGCGGAGTTCCTCCAGGGCATTCCGCTGCTCGGCGGCTACTTCGGTGATGGGCCGATCCCGGCCAAGCAGGAGGAGCGGCTGTGGAAGTTCTTCCTCTTCATGTTGATCGCCGCCGTCTGTTTCTGGCTGGTCGCCAACCTCATCAAGAGTCGTCCCGGCCGTGCCATGCGGGCCGTGCGCGACAACGAGACCGGCGCCGCCGTCTCGGGTGTCGATCTCGCCCAGACCAAGACGCTGGCGTTCGGTGTGGCCTCGGCGCTCGGTGGTGTCGGCGGCGTGATCTACGTCGCCGAGCTCGGCATCGCCTCGCCCGACGACTTCACCCAGCTCATCGCCATCAACTTCATCGTCGGTCTCGTGGTCGGCGGTGTCGGCACCCTGTCGGGTGCTGCGATCGGCGGCGTCATCATCGCCGTCATCCCCGACTGGGCCTCCGGGACCCAGGACGTGCCCGGGATCCCCGAACGGTGGCTCCAGGGGCCGAGCGGCAGCTTCGTGCTCGGCGTCATGCTGATCTTGTTGACGTTCTTCATGCCCGGCGGTGTCGCGGCGGGCTGGCGCAGATTCAAGGCCCGATTCATCACGATCGTGCCCCAAGCCCCGGTTCCGGCCGGGGCCCCCATGACCGAGGTCGCCGTCGAGGCGATCGAAGAGACCGATCCCACCGTCGAGTAGACAGTGGTACGGCCGCTCCCGGCACCCCAGCCGACGAGCGGAGACCAGAGGAAACCTGGGAGGGATTACCTTTATGAAGCACCGACTCTTGCGATTGATCGCAGTGTTGCTCGCGCTTTCGCTCATCGCCGCCGCGTGTGGCGATGACGATGACGGCGACACCGCAGACTCCGGCGACGACAGCGGCGCCTCCACCGACGACGGGGGCGACTCCGACGACGGCGGCGACTCTGACGACGGCGGCGACTCCGGCGACGGGGACGACTCCGGCGACGACGACATGGCCGAAGAGGTCGAGGGCGTCGTCGAGCTCGCGGCCGGCACCAGCGTCGACGTCGGCGAGTGCCCCGAGGACTGGAGCAACACCGGCGGCGCGGACGGCGACGAAATCCGCATCGGCTGGACCGGCCCGCAGTCGGGTCAGCTCGCGGCCTTCGGCGCCATCGGCGAAGGCATGGGAATGTACTTCGACTACATCAACGACACCGATCCGATCGACGGCAAGGAGCTGGTCCTGGTGACCCGCGACGACGCCTACGAGTCGGGCCGCGCCGTTGCCAACGTCGAGGAGATGCTCGAGACCGAGGACATCTTCATGTTCGCCCACACGATCGGTACCCCGATCAACCTGGCGGTCCGCCCGATCACCGACGAAGCCTGCGTCCCGCAGATCTTCAACTCGTCCGGCTTCCCGTTCTGGGGTGACCCCGCCAACTTCCCGTGGACCGTTGGCAACATCCTCAACTATGTGACCGAGACCCAGATCTGGTGCCAGGCCATCGTCGACGAGTTCGGCGAGGGCGCCACCGTCGCTGCCCTCATCATGGACAACGACTTCGGCAAGACCTACCAGAACGAGCTGCAGAACTGCGCCGACGCCGGCCAGATCGAGCTCGTCGCTGAGGCCAACCACGACCCGGCGGCGCCCGACGTCACCAACGAGATGACCACGCTCATCGGTAGCGGTGCCGACGTCTTCGTCGCCGGCACGACTGCGGCGTTCTGCCCGCAGGCCGTGGGCACCATCGCCGCTTCGGATTACCGTCCGCGGTTCTTCATGTCCTACACCTGCAACAACCTCTCCAGCTTCTTCACCCCGGTGCAGGACGCTGCTGGCCTTCTGGCCGACGAGGGTGCGGGCGTGCGCATGGCGAACTCGAACAAGATCTGTGGTGACCCGGTGTACGCCGACGATCCCGCCATCGTGCTGATGGAGCAGATCCTCGCCGACTACGGCGACGTGACCTGCGCCGACGGTTCGTTCTCGACCGGTGTGATCTACGGCGAGATGGTCGTCACCGCCCTCCGCGCTGCGGTGGACGAGGGCCCGCTCACCCGGACCGGCTTCATGTCGAGCCTGTGGAACATCGACACCTCGAGCCCCTACCTGCTCGGTGGCTCGCTGGCGCTCGACGGCGTGAACGACGCCTACTGGACCGAGGTCGCTCAGATCCAGGAAGTCCAGGTCGTCGACGGCGGTCTGACCTTCGTGGCTCAGTCCGACATCATCGACTTCGAGGGTCAGGGCGGCTCCTTCGGGGGCTGATCGGCTCTGACCAACCCGTCCTCGTGACGGGATGAAGATCCGCTCACGGCGGCGGCCCCTTCGGGGCCGCCGCCGTTGGCGTTTTTCGGCCGCCGCTGGGCGCAGCCGTTGACATGATCAAAGGTTTGATCATATTTTGGCGAGGAGATTCGAGGGGTTCGTATGCGCACGATCGAGAGTTATGTCGCGGGGGATTGGGTCGCCGGAGACGGTGACCGCATCGTCGCCGACGCCGTCACCGGCGAGGCCATCGGCACCGTCGGCAGCGGAGGGGTCGACCTCGCCGCCGCCCATGCCCACGCCCGCGACGTCGGCGGGCCCGCCCTTCGAGCGCTGACCTTCCATGACCGGGCCGCGATCCTGCGAGCGGTCGGCAAGCACCTGCTCGCCGACACCAGCGAGTTCTACGCGCTGAGCACGCGCACCGGCGCTACTCGCGCCGATTCAGGCATCGACGTCGATGGCGGGGCCGGCGCGCTCATGGCCTACTCGGGCATCGGGCGTCGTGAGCTTCCGAACAGCACCGTGTGGCCCGATGGCGACGTGCAGTCGTTGAGCCGCGACGGCAGCTTCGTCGCCCGCCACGTCAACGTCTCCCGGCCGGGTGTCGCGGTGCAGATCAACGCCTTCAACTTCCCGGTCTGGGGCATGCTCGAGAAGTTCGCCCCGGCGTTCCTCGCCGGGGTGCCGACGATCGCGAAACCGGCCACGCCCACCGCGTACCTCGCCGAGGCGGTGGTTCGGTCGATCGTCGCCAGCGGCCTGCTGCCCGACGGTGTTCTGCAGTTTGTCGCCGGCGACGTCTCGCCGATCTTCGACCACCTCGACGAGCAGGACTCCGTGTCGTTCACCGGATCGGCCGACACCGCTCGGCGGCTCGCGACCCAGAGCGCCTTCGTCGATCGCGGGGTGCGGTTCTCCGCGGAGGCGGACTCGCTCAACGCCGCCGTGCTCGCGCCCTCCGCGGGCCCGGACACTGCGGAGTTCGGCCTCTTCTGCGATGCGGTGCGCGGCGAGATGATCGCCAAGGCCGGACAGAAGTGCACCGCCATCCGTCGCATCATCGTTCCCGCACAGCATCTCGACGCCGTCGCCGAGGCCCTGGCCGAGCGGCTGGCCGACGTCGTGGTCGGGGACCCCGCCGACGCCGACACCGACATGGGTGCCCTGGTGGGGCTCGAGCAGCGCGACGACGTGCGAGCCGCGATCGCTCGGGTCGGTGGCCAGGTGGTCTTCGACTCGACCGAGTTCGTCGGGGTCGATCCCGAACGGGGCGCGTTCCTGGCGCCGACCCTCCTCAAGGCCGACGACGCCGCGACCTCGCTGGCGCACGTCGTCGAACCCTTCGGTCCGGTCGCCACCCTCATGGGCTACGACGGCGTCGACGATGCCGTCGCCCTCGTCGCCAAGGGACGAGGCAGCCTGGTGGCTTCGGTCTTCGGGCCCGACCCTGCGGAGTCGGCGGCGATCACCCTCGGCATCGCGCCGTTCCACGGACGGGTCCATGCGATCGACGCCACGTCGGCCGCCGCCTCGACCGGGCACGGCTCGCCGCTCCCACAGCTCGTCCACGGCGGCCCGGGGCGTGCGGGTGGCGGCGAAGAGCTCGGCGGCGTGCGCAGCGTGCTCCATCACATGCAGCGCACCGCCGTGCAGGGATCGCCCGATCTGCTCACCGCCGTCACCGGCGTGTGGGTCGACGGTGCGACCCGACGCGACAAGGGACATCCGTTCACGCTCTACTTCGACGAACTCGAGGTCGGCGATTGCCTCGACACCGCGCCTCGCGTCATCACGCTCGAAGACATCGAGCACTTCGCCCACTTCACCGGCGACCTCTTCTACGCCCACATGGACGACGAGGCCGCGAAGGCGAGCCCCATCTTCGAAGGTCGTGTCGCCCACGGCTACCTCGTGCTGTCGATGGCGGCCGGGCTCTTCGTGTGGCCCGATCCCGGGCCCGTGTTGGCGAACTACGGCGTCGACAACCTCCGCTTCGCGACCCCCACGTACCCGGGCACCGAGATCCGGGTGATCTTCACCTGCAAGGAGAAGTCGCTGCGGGCGGGCGCGGGCTACGGCGAGGTCCGGTGGGACACCAAGGTCGTCGATCAAGATGACAACCTGCTCGCCAGCTACGACGTGTTGACCATGGTTGCGCAGCGCGACCCGGCCGGAGGTGCCGCATGAGTCAGGAACGGTTCGACGCACTGATCGAGGCCGATGAACGCATCGAGCCCGACGACTGGATGCCCGACGACTACCGCAAGACCCTGATCCGTCAGATCGCGCAGCACGCCCACAGCGAGATCATCGGGATGCAGCCGGAAGGCGAGTGGATCACGCGGGCGCCGTCGCTGCGGCGCAAGGCGATCCTCACCGCCAAGGTCCAGGACGAGGCCGGTCACGGGATGTACCTGTACGGCGCGGCCGAGAGCCTCGGTATCGACCGCGGCGAGCTCCTCGACCGGCTCCACAACAAGACCCAGAAGTACTCGAGCATCTTCAACTACCCGACGCCGGAGTGGGCCGACGTCGGCGCGATCGGCTGGCTCGTCGACGGCGCCGCGATCATGAACCAGGTGCCACTCTGCCGGTGCTCCTACGGGCCGTACGGCCGGGCGATGGTTCGCATCTGCAAGGAGGAGAGCTTCCACCAGCGGCAGGGCT
>CAZEML010000002.1:21305-69971 GCA_964513285.1 uncultured Candidatus Nemicrothrix sp. | reverse complement strand
CGCCGCGGCAGGCGGTGCGTCGGCCACGTCGGCCCCGGTCGAAGGCTCGTGCGCCCCGCCTTCGGGCTCGGCGGCGGCCGGGGTCTCCTCAGCCACGATCTCCGTCGCGGGTTCGGCAACGACCTCGGTCGCAGGCTCGGCCGGAACTTCGGCCTCGGCCGGCGTCGCGTCGGCGGCCTCTGCGGCGGGAGCCTCGGCGGCGACCTCGGTCGCTTGACCGCGGGTCTCGCGAAGGGCGCGGAGACGAGCGATCAGTTCGGGGTAGGGGAGGACGGAGTCGAGCCCCTGCGTCTCGCACCGGTCGAGGCCGTCGCGCAGCGCGTCGACGGTCTCCATGAGGGCGGTCGCGATCGGCTCGTTGAACGGCGTCGTTTCGTCGCGGACGTCGGACAGCAGGCTCTCACCCGCATGCGCGAGGACTTCGAGGTTCTCGATGTCGAGGAAGCCGGCGGACCCCTTGATCGTGTGCACCCGACGGAAGATCTCGGCGACGAGGGAGGTCTGCGACGGGTCTTCTTCCAGCGCCAGCAACGACTCGTCGACGGTGCTCAACGCTTCGCGGCTTTCGATCACGAACTCTTGGATGAGTTCCTCGTCAGCAAAGAAATCGGACACGGGTCTTCCTCGGAGGTCGGGGGCCTCGTCTCAGTTTCGGGCGGCAGGTCCGGCGCATTAGCCGCTACTGTCACGGCCCGTGACGACTCTGTTCGGCCGCCGAGTGCTGCTTCGGCCCCTCGAACCCGGTGATTTCGCGAAGTGGCAGGAGGTTCGCCGTCGCAACGCCGAGTGGCTGACCAAGTGGGAGCCCCAGCGGCTCCCGGGCCAGCCTGACGTCGTCGAGGACACCCACGCCTTCTCGACCCGTTGCTCCGCTCGTCAACGCGAGCGACAGCTGGGAACCGGGTACGGCTTCGGCGTGTTCGTCGAGGGCGTGTTCGCCGGCGAGGTCAACCTGAACTCGATCCAACGGGGACCGTTCCAGAACGCGTACATCGGGTACTGGATCGACGAGGCCCAAGCCGGGCACGGTTACATCCCCGAAGCGTTCGTCACGGTGCTCCGGTTCGCGTTCGAGGAGCTTCATCTCCACCGCGTGCAGGCAGCGATCGTCCCTCGCAACGCCGCGAGTCGGCGGGTGGTGGAGAAACTCGACCTCCGGGATGAGGGCGTCGCCCGTCGCTATCTCGAGATCAACGGGGTGTGGGAGGACCACATTCGGTACGCCATGACGAGCGAGGACTGGCGAACCGCCGGCCCGGGGCTCGTCGAGGAGTGGATCGGCTTCTAGCGGCCCGGCTGGTTGGGTGGCCGCGTGCGGGAGAGGAAGGCCCCGGCGTCGGCCAGGATCAGCTGTCCGGTGATCGCCCGAGCGAGATCGCTCGTCAAGAACACCGCCAGGCGGGCGAGTTCGTCATGTTCGACCGAGTACCGCAACGGGGTCGACTCGGCGATCTCCGCGAATCGTTCCTCGCTGTAGGCGGCGGCCACCATCTCGGTCCGGGTGGTGCCAGGCGCGATCGCGAGGACGCGAATGCCCGACGGGCCGAGTTCGACCGCCATCGAGGTGACCAGATGGTTCAACCCGGCCTTCGCTGCGGCGTAGATCGACGTGAACGGAGCCGGGCGGGTCGTCTCACCCGACGACACGAACACGATCACCCCTCCCGTGTCGGCCATCGCCTCGGCTTCGGCTCGTCCGCACAGGGCGGCGAGGACGAGGTTCTGATCGACGATGTCGCGGTAGTCGTCGCCCCGTCCCGCGGTGAACGGCTTGGGGGTGCGGCCCGGCGGGTACATGCCGATGTTGTTGATCGCCAGGTCGAGCCGGCCGTGCCGATCGATGATGCTCGTGACCATCGCGTCGATCGCGGCATCGTCTCGCAGGTCGGCGACGTGGGCTTCGGCCGTGCCGCCGGCGTCGGCGATCTCCGCCACCACCGAATCGGCGTGAGCCTCGCGCACGTCGTTGACGACGACGTGGGCTCCAGCCTCGGCCAGCCACCGGGCGATCTCCCGCCCGATGCCCGCGCCACCCCCGGTCACGAGGGCGACCTTGCCGGTGTGGTCGATCGAGATCATCCGGCCTCGGTGAGGGCGGCGATCACGTCTTCGACGACCTCGTCGGCCCAGGCCCGAGCCGTCTCCTCGTCGACGCCACCGATCGGGTGACGGGTCTCGACGATGCGAAGGTCGGGGCGGTTGAGGCTCGAGGCGACCTGATCGGTCAACCGCCGGAACTGTTCGGTGGTGACCACCACGGTCGGGACGCCGAGGGCTTCCAGCTTGACGGAGTCGTGGACACTCCACGACGTGCAGCTGCCTCAATCGGCGGTGCCGGTGAGGACGATCTCGACCTCTTTGGCGATGCCTTCCAGGACCTGGTCTTCACACGGGATCGCCGCGTTCTTGTCGTCGCGGCGCACGACCTCGGTGCCCGTCCGAGCTGCGAGTCGTGCCGCGATGTGTTCGAGCACCACGTTCGCGTTGGGCTTGCGATTGTCGAGCAGCCCGATGCGCTTCCCGTTGAGTACCGGGATCGACGCGGCTCCGGTCGCGGGGATCTCGCCGACGCGGCCCTCAGGTGTGTGGATCAGCACCGGTTCAGTGTCGCGCACGAGCGCCGAATACTCTCGATCCATGGTGGACATCGACCCAGCCTGGCTGGCCCCGACCTGGTTCCTCGACGCTGACTCCCCGGAGGTCGAAGCGTTCGCGACCCAGGCGGCCGGTGATGCGACCGACCCGACCGAGGTGGCGATCGCGCTGTTCTACGCCGTGCGCGACGGCCTGCGCTACGACCCGTACGGCACCGACCGGGAACCCGAGAGCTACCGGGCGAGCGCGATCGCTCAGGCCGACACGGCATGGTGCGTACCGAAGTCCGTGCTTCTCACCGCCGCTGCCCGCAACCGCGGCATTCCGGCCCGGCTCGGATTCGCCGACGTCAAGAACCATCTGACCTCCGAGAAGCTCCAGGCGTCGATGGGCACCGACGTGTTCGCGTGGCACGGCTACAGCGAACTGCTCCTCGACGGCCGCTGGTTCAAGCTCAGCAGCGCGTTCAACATCGAACTCTGCGAACGCTTCGGCACCAAGGCCCTCGAGTTCGACGGTACCGACGATGCGTTGATGCACCCGTACGACCAGTCGGGCAACCGGCACATGGAGTACGTGAAGCAGCGGGGCAGCTACGACGACCTCCCGCTCGACACGATCTTCGCCAGCTTCGCCGAGGTCTATCCGACGATGGGGTTCAGCGGCGCCGGCGCCGAGGCAGCCGGCGACGAGGCGTTCGCAGCGAGCGAGGAACGATCATGACCCGGATCACGGTCGGTCGAGCCGACATCGCCGACGTCCAGGTGGCGGACGACCCGTCGGCGCCGCTCGCCGAGGGCCAGGTCCGCCTTCGCGTCGACCGCTTCGGCATGTCGGCCAACAACATCTCGTACGCGATGACGGGCGAGTTCCTCGGGTACTGGGCGCACTTCCCAGTCGACGACGCCCGCGGCTGTGTGCCGGTCTGGGGCTTCGCCGACGTGGCGGAGAGCCGCCATCCCGAGATCGCGGTCGGAGAGCGGATCTTCGGCTACCTCCCGATGGCGACGGAGTTGATCGTCCAGCCCGCTGACGTGAGCGACCTTGCGTTCACGGACTCGATCGAGCATCGCGTGGATGGCCACCCGTGGTATCGGCGCTACTACCGATGCGCCGCCGACCCCGTCTACGCCTCGGCTCGGGAGGGGATCCAGGCGACCGTGTGGGCGCTGTTCATGACCGGATGGGCGCTGGCCGACGAACTCGCCGCCACGTCGGTTCAGACAGTGGTCGCGTCGAGCGCGTCGAGCAAGACCGCCCTGTCGCTCGCCTGGGCGATGCAGCAACTCGACGTCGAGGTCGACGTCGTCGGCCTGACCTCGGCCGCCAACGCCGACTTCGTCGGACAAAGCGGCGCCTATGACTCCGTCCGCTCCTACGACGGTCTCGACCTCGACGACCTGGTCGGCCCCGTCGCCTTCGTCGACTTCGCCGGGAACGCCGCCCTCAAGGAGCAGGTCCACGCGGCGCTCGAGGATCGGCTCGTCCACTCGGTGATCGTCGGCGGGACACACCAGGGCGGCCAGCCCGCAACCGGGGAGCTGGTCGGGCCGGCCCCTCGGTTCTTCTTCATTCCGGACGTCGCCGAAGGCGCCGATGGTGGCCACGGAGCGTTCCACGCTCGGTTCGCCGAGGCGTTCGCCCGCTTCACACCATGGATCGAGGATCGGCTCGAGTTCGAAGAGAGCGCCGGCGTCGACGCCGTCGTGGCCGCGTACGAAGGGCTGCTCGGTTCGAACCCCGGGCCGGTGCGTTCGGCGGTGCTGTCATGGTGACCACCACCGTCGACGCGGATTATGTGGTCGTCGGCGCCGGGGCCATGGGGATGGCCTTCGTGGACGAAATCCTCACCCACACCGACGCCACCGTTGCGCTGGTCGATCGTCGGGGGCGCCCCGGCGGCCACTGGAACGACGCCTACCCACACGTTCGACTTCATCAGCCGTCGTTCTTCTATGGCCTCAACTCGGCCTCGCTGGGTTCGGACCACATCGACGAGGTCGGACCCAACCGTGGGCTCTCCGAACTGGCGAGCGGCTCCGAGGTTTTGGCCTACTACGACCACGCGATGCAACGACGCTTCCTGCCGTCGGGGCGCGTGCAGTTCTTCCCCAACACCGACTACCGAGATGGTGTCGCCACCGGTCTCGCCTCGGGCACGAGTGTCGAGTTGTCGGCGAACGTCGCGGTGGTCGACGCGAGCTACATGAAGGTCACGGTGCCGTCCACGACGCCACCGAAGTACGCGGTCGACGACGGGGTCACGGTCATCCCGCCCAACGCGTTGGCCGAGTGCGAGAACCCGGCGGGTGGGTATGTGATCGTCGGTGCCGGCAAGACCGCCTTCGACGCCATCATGTGGCTGCTCGACCAGCACGTCGCTCCGGCGTCGATCCGATGGATCGTTCCGCGCGACAGCTGGTTGATCAACCGGGCGGTGACTCAGCCCGGCGACGGCTTCAAGATCGGCGAGCAGCTCGAGATCATCGCGGCGGCGTCGTCGGCTGAGCAGATGTGGCTCGATCTCGAGACCGCCGGGCAGATGCTGCGCATCGATCCGAGCCGAACGCCCGAGATGTATCGGTGTGCGACCGTCACCGAGATCGAGCTCGCCGAGCTCCGGCGGATCGAGCACGTGATCCGGCTCGGTCGGGTCCAGCGCATCGGTTCGGCGTCGATCGTGCTCGACGACGGCGAGGCGCCGACCAGCCTCGACACGGTCCATGTCGACTGCACGGCCGACGGGTTGGAGCGACGGCCGATCGTGCCCGTCTTCGGTGAGGGGCGGATCACCCTCCAGACCGTGCGGGCCTGCCAGCAGGTCTTCAGCGCGGCGTTCATCGGGTACCTCGCCGGCCGCGATGACCTGTCGAACGACGACAAGAACGAGCTGGCGGGCGTGATCCCGCATCCCGACACGCCGATGGACTTCGTCAGCGGGTCGTTGGCCCACATCCACAACGTCGGCCGTTGGACCGCCGATCCGGCCATCGCTCGCTGGTTGGTCGCGTCTCGCCTCAGTCCGACCGGCGGGCGGGGTTCGCCCGACCTCGGCGTGGCCCTCGCCGCGGTCGAGAAGCTCGAAGCCTTCCTCGCCGAGGCTTAGGCGCCACCCGCAGCGATCGAGCGCTAGCTGCTCGCCAGCGACTTCTTCGGGTCGTAGAACGGCTTCTCCACCACCCGGGCGGTCGTGACGCCGAGGTTGGTCTCGACCTCCAGCGCCGTCCCGATCTCGGCGGCGTCGACGCGGACCATCGCCAGCGCGATGTTCTGTTCGAGACGGGGCGACCACACCGCGGAGGTGACCTCACCGACCCGTTCACCGTCGCGGGTGACCGGCCAGAAGGTCGTGTTCGGGCCGGTGAGCGGATCCATGTCGATCACGATCCCGATCTGGGTGCGGCTCACGCCTTCGTCGCGGATGCGGCGGAGGGCGTCCTTGCCGATGAACTCGATGTCGGCGTCGACGGCGACCAGCCGGTCGAGACCCAGCTCGAACGGGTTGGTGTCGATGGTGGCGTCGGCGTGGTAGCTGAGCATCGCGCCCTCGATTCGCCGGATCGAGGAGGTGTGGCCCGGCTGGAGACCCATCGGCGTGCCGACGGCCATGATCTTCTCCCAGAGCTCGTCGCCTCGGCTGCCGTCACGGAGATAGATCTCGTAGCCCAGTTCGCTCGACCAGCCGGTGCGGCTCACGACGAGCGGGATGCCGTCGAGTTCGGTCTCGCGCAGCCAGTAGTACTTGAGGTCGCCGATCCAGTCGCCGAAGAGGGCGGTCATGATCTCGCCCGACTTGGGGCCCTGCAGCTGGAGCGGGGAGACGTCGGGCTCCCGGATCGAGACGTCCATCCCGGCGTGGGTGGCGACGCCTTGCGCCCACAGGAGGATGTCGCTGTCCGCCAGCGAGATCCAGAAGTGATCCTCGGCCAGGCGCAGCAGTACCGGGTCGTTGAGCAGACCACCGTCGGCGTTGGTGATCAGGATGTACTTGCACTGCCCGACCTGCATCGAGCTGAGATCACGGCACGTCAACAGCTGGGTGAAGCGGGCCGCGTCGGGTCCGGTGATCTCGACCTGACGCTCGACGGCGACGTCGCAGAGGATCGCGTCGTTGACCAGGTTCCAGAAGTTCTGCTCCGGGTCCCCGAAGTCGCGGGGGATGTACATGTGGTTGTAGACCGAGAATCCGGTCGCTCCCCATCGCACCGTCGCGTCGAAGTACGGCGACTTGCGGATCTGGGTTCCGAACCCGAAGTCGGCGGTGTCCTGGGCGGCGGCGTCGGTCATGGGCCGAAGGCTAACTGGGTCGGCACGGTACGACCTTCTTCGCGGTGGGTCGGGATGCTTCGCCTTTTCGCGACACGACCCGGGCGTCGCGAGAAGGCGAAGCATTTGCCGCGTGGACAGCGATCTAGCTGGTGCCCGGGTAAGGGGTTATGCCGTTCGGCCCCGGCCCGGCGCTGCATGCCGGTCCGATCGCTCCGCCGCTGCGGGCGACCCGTCAGGGCTCGATGGGCACGGTGACGCTGCGGGTCATGCCCCAGCTCGGGATCACCGAGCTGTGCTTGCCGGCGCCACCGATCACGACGACCTTGATGTTCGCCGCCGACTCGGTCATCGGGACGAGATCGGCATCGTCGAGACGCTGCATCCACGGCGCCCACGCCCGCAGATCGAACGCGCGCTTCAGCTCGCCGACGTTCATCCGGGCCTGATTGAACAGATACGCGGCCACATGGTCTCGGGTCCAGCCATCGGCCGCACACGCTGCCGCGTGCTCGGGACACATCGCGACGAAGTACTCGCCCTGGCTGATCGGCGCATTGTTCTGACCGGTCGACGTCATCGCCGAGGCGACCTTGTCGAGGATGCGGGCCGGCTCCTCGGACTCCATGTCGTGCACGTTGTGGGGCGCCTCACCACAGTGGATCGTCACCGCCGATGGCGCGTCCACGCCGACGCTGCGGGCGTACCCACCCCACGGCGACTCGTCGAGGTTCTCGGCGACGCAGTAGCTGTACTTCGCCGGCCCGCCCTGGGTCGACGCATCACCGGGCCCGGGTCGGGCTCCGGCGATGTGCAGCAGGATCAGCCGAAGCGCCCGTCCGACCGTCGCGTTGGCGCGGTTGCCGGGCCCGAACGCGCCGAGGCCGGAGTTGAACCCGCCGTCGATGGCGGCCTGGCCGTGCACGATCAGGAGCGGCGCGACCGAGTGGGTCGTGGCGTTCACGCCTCGCAGGTTGAGGTCGGGGTGGGCGAGGGCACGGACCGCGGAGATCAGCACCGGCAGGTGCTCGGGCCGACAGCCCGCGAGCACGGCGTTGATGGCGATCATGCGTCGCGTCGCCTCGCCCGATCGCGGCGGCAGGACGGCGATGACCTCGTCGGGGTCGGCCGGCCTGCCGTCGACCAGGTCGAGGGTCCGCAGCATCGCGTCGACCCGTTCGGGGGTCGGTGCCTCGAGGGGGAGCCCGTCGCCCCAGCCGTTGCGTTCGTACACGTCGAGCACCGTCTCGCCGGACGCGGGATCGATCTCGAGCAGGTCGGGGTGTTCGGAGTCGGTCACAGTTCGGCCATGGTAGGACGCGGCGCGTCCGTGGAAGACTGCGAACCACGATTGATCGGACGGGAGGCGGAACTCCGATGCCGAGCACGCGCTACGTGGCGTTGCCCAAACCCAGCAAGAAGTCGACGGCGGTGTACCTCTACCGTTCGGATCGTTCGACCAAGGTCCGCCAGGTGCTGTGGGGTGACCAGCTCCAGGTCGAGCAGGAGATGAGCGGCGGCTGGTTGAAGGTGCACTGGGCGCCCAACGCCGATGACGGCGGCGAGATGCTCTACATCCGCAAGTCGCACACGACCGAGCATCGGCCCCTCGAGATCGTGTTCGTCGACGTCGGGCAGGGCGACGGGGCGGTGCTGATCGCGCCGGAGCCCGACGGCACCGAACGGGTGTCGGTGATCGATGCCGGTGAACGCCAGAACATGCACGACTTCCTGCTGCGTCGCTTCGGCACCTACGCGACGAGTCGGCAGTTCCATGCCGCGGTCATCACCCATCCCGACAAGGACCACTACCAAGGGTTCGAGTCGATCTTCGCCGACCGCCGGTTCGGCTTCGATCACCTCTACCACTCGGGCCTGGTCGAACGCCCGGTGGCCGAGGCCAAGCAGTTCGACAAGCTCGGCGGCAAGACGACCGACCCCGACAACGGTGTCGAGTACGTCGCCGACCTGGCGGAGGGGAAGACCGACTTCCGACGCCACTTCGGACCCGACGTCGACATCGGCGACTACCAGTACCCGGCGGTGATGCGCGAGGCGCTCGCCAACCGCAACATCAAGGGCTACGAGCGGGTCGGTCGCGAGATGACCGCCACTCGCACGGAGTGGCTCGACGAGTGTGCCCCCGACGATGGACGGGACTACACCGTCGAGGTGCTCGGCCCCGTCGTCGAGTCCAAGCACGGCGAAGCTCGACTGCGACGGCTCGGCAAGCCGAGCGAGACCAAGAACGGGCACTCGATCATCCTCAAGCTGACGATCGGCGACTTCCGCATCCTGTTCGGCGGCGATCTCAACGACCGGGCCGAACGCTTCCTGCTCCAGCACTACACCCAGCGGGATGCGTTCCCGCCGAAGGGGAGCCAGGACTACGAGGACATGGTGGCCGACGCGTCACGAACGTTCCGGTCCGACGTGATGAAGGCGTGCCATCACGGCTCCGAGAAGGTCACCGATGCCTTTCTCCGGGCGGTCAACGCCGCGGCGTTCGTCGTCTCCTCGGGCGAGGACGGGCACATCCACCCTCGCCCCGATCTCCTCGGTCGCCTCGGCACGTTCGGGCGCGGCAACCGCCCCGTGATCTTGTCCACCGAACTCCAACGCTCGACACGCGCCCGAGAGGACGAGGAGACCGTCGCCGACCTGATGGCCGACGTGAAGGAGGCCGCAGAGGGTCCCGCCCAGACGCCCGCCGACGTCGAGAAGCTCGTCGAGCGCATCGAACGCCTCGGCCGCACCAACGTCGCGGTGTGGGGATCGATCTATGTGAAGACCGACGGCGAGCGGCTCATCACCGCCTTCAAGATCGAGACGGGCTCCGAAACGAAGAAGTGGTTCTACTACGAGTACGCCTGGGACGACGAAGGGCTGCTCTCCCTCGTCGACTAGCGCCGGCCGGTCAGTCCTTCGATGAGATGTTCTTCTGGAGGCGGGTGACCAGCTCTCGGAACGGGGGCTGACCCATCGACCACAGCTGCGGGTGGATCTCGTAGTCGACCGCCTGATTCGACTCGGTGATCGTGTCGAGGGTGAGGATCGTCGCCTTCGTGCGGGCGTTGAGTTCACGGTCCTGGCCGGCCGCGACGGCCGCCATCTCGACCGCCGTGTCGACCAGGTCGGCGTCGTCGACGACATCCCACGCGAGGCCGACCTCCTTGGCCCGGTCAGCTCGCAGGATCTGGTTGAACATCACCATCGCCATGGTGGTCGAGCGTCCGGCGATCTGGCGGAGCCGCCAGGTGTGACCGCCGCCCGGATGAATGCCGATCTGCAAGAAGCGCGAGTCGAACTTGGCGTACTCGCGTCCGGCGAGCACCAGATCGCACGCGAGCACCATGTTCATGCCCGCGCCCACGGCCGCGCCGTTGACCGCGGCGATCGTCGGCAACGGCGTGTGGGCGATGCGCAAGAAGCCGTCGTAGATCGCCTTCATCTCCTCGGCGTTGGAGCCCGCCATCAGATCGTCGAGGTCTGCGCCGGCGCAGAACCCCCGTCCCGCACCGGTGACCACCACCGCGCCGATGCCCTCATCGGCCTCCCACTCGTCGAGCACCGCACCGATCTCGTCGTTCATCGCCAGCGTGATGGCGTTGCGCTTGTCGGGATCGTTGAGGGTGAGGAGGCCGACCCGGCCACGGACCTCGGTGGTGATGAGACTCATGGACGAGAGTGTGGCATCTGTCCTGCAATCCCGTGTAGACGGACGCCGGTCGGTACGGTGAACCGATGCCCCCGTCCCTCGACTCCGAACTCGTCGACGCGTTCCAGCACGACGGGGCCGTGGTGCTCCGCGGCGTCTTCGCCGATTGGATCGAGACGCTTGCCGACGGCGTGGCGACCAACGAGGCCGAACCGGGGGAGTACTTCGCCGAGAACGTGCCCGCGGGCGAGGCGGGTCGGTTCTGGGACGACTACGTCAACTGGCCGCGCATCCCGGAGTTCGAGCGATTCGCCCGTGAGTCCGACGCGGCGTCGCTGGGTGCTCAGCTGATGCGGTCGAGGTCGGTGCAGCTCTTCCACGATCACGTCCTCGTGAAGGAACCGGGCACGGCCACGCCGACGCCCTGGCACAGCGACCGGCCGTACTATTTCGTCGACGGCCACCAGACCGTGAGCTTCTGGATCCCGCTCGACCCGGTCGACGAGTCGACGACCCTTCGGCTGATCGCCGGTTCGCATCGCTGGGAGAAGGACGTGTTGCCGGTGCGCTGGCTGAGCGGCGACGACTTCTACCCCGACGCCGACGACTACCTCCCGGTGCCCGACCCCGATGCCGACCCCGACCAGTACCGGGTGCTCGAATGGGCGTTGGAGCCCGGTGACGCGATCGCGTTCCACTACGGGGTGGTCCACGGCGCCCGCGGCAACCCCGGCTCGAGTCGGCGCCGGGCCTTCTCGTTGCGGCTCGTCGGCGACGACGCCCGCTACGTCAGCCGTCCCGGACGCACCTCACCGCCGTTCCCCGAACACGGCATGCGCGACGGCGAAGCCCTGCGCGAGGACTGGTTCCCCACCCTCATCGGGGCGACCCGGTGAGTGGCGGCGGGGGCTTACGCAGCAGCTTCTCGGTCTTTCGGATCCGGAACTATCGCCTGTTCTGGTTCGGTGGCCTGCTCTCCAACATCGGCCGGTGGTTCCAGACGATCGCGATCCCGATCGTCGTCTTCGAGCTGACCGACAGCGCCGGCTGGGTCGGGCTGGCCGGCTTCGCTCAGATCATGCCGATGGCGCTCATGGGTCCCTTCGGCGGTGCGATCGCGGACCGCTACCCCCGACGACAGGTCCTGCTCGTCACCCAGACCCTGCAGGCGTTCGTCGCGCTCGGGTTGATGGCCTTGTGGTTCTCCGGGGTACGGGAGGCGTGGGCGTTCGTCGCCGTCTCGGTCCTCGTCGGACTGACCGCCGGCCTCAACCTGCCCGCGTGGCAGGCGATCGTCAGCGAACTCGTCCCACGGGAACACCTCCTGGCCGGCATCACGCTCAACTCGGCCCAGTTCAACGCCTCGCGCATGGTCGGGCCGGCACTCGGCGGTGCGGCGATCGCATGGTTCGGACCGGGCTGGGCGTTCTTCGTCAACGCGATCAGTTACGGAGCGGTCCTCACCGGCCTGGCCTTGATGCGGCTGGACGCCGTGCACGTCCGCCCCGAAGGCCGGATGCGCCCGTTGCGGGAGTTCGCCGGCGCAGCACGGTACGCCTTCGCCAACCAGGGCATCCGCACCGCGATCTTGACCGTGTCGCTGATCGGGTTCTTCGGCCTGTCGCTGCAGACGCTGATGGTCACCATCGCCGAGGACGTCTTCGATCAAGGCGAACAGGGCTTTGGCTGGATGCTCTCCGCCGTCGGGCTGGGCGCGGTGCTCACGTCGCCGTTGATCGCCATGGCGGCCGGCCGCTTCAAGCGGTCACAGATCCAACAGACCGCGCTGTTGCTCTACGCCGGCGGCTCGCTCGTGATCGCGACGGCGCCCGTCTTCTCGGTCGCGTTGATCGGATCGTTCATGATGGGCGCCGCCCACCTGACCTCGGCGAGCACCCTCAACACGGCGATCCAGCTCCAGGTCGATGAGGCGGTCCGAGCCAAGGTCCTCGCCGTCTACCTGACGATGCTCACCGCATCGAACCCGCTCGGACAGCTCTCCCTCGGCCAACTCATCGACCGGACCAACCCTCGGTTCGCCTACACCGTCGCCGGCGCGGCCTACATCACGATCGGGCTGTGGCTGCTCGTCGGTCGTCGACTCCGGGGACTCGACGCCGAGGCGGGCGAGATCACCGAACCGTTCGGGGGCGATGTGCAGCCGACGGCGCCGGCGCCGCCGCGCCGGCCGTCGACCTGAGTCAGCGCCCGATCGAGGCGCCGAACTCGTCGAGCGGCATCGGCCACCCGAACAAGAACCCCTGGCCGAGTTGGATACCCGCATCGAACGCATGCCGTCGTTGGGTCTCGGTCTCGATGCCTTCGATGATCACCGTCTTGCCGGCGTCACCGGTGCGGTAGGTGAGCTCGGCGAGTTCGTCGACGGGGAGGTTGAGGAACGTCTGGTCGAACTTGATGAGGTCGATCTCGGGGTGCTCGAAGATCGCTTCGTCGCGGAAGGTGTCGCCGTAGTCGTCGAGCCAGATCGAGAGCCCGGCCCGGCGAAGCGTCGCGAGCCGTTCGTCGAGGTCGGGGATGTACGGGGTGTCCCAGATGGGTGCGACCTCGTTCGCGATCCGGGCGTCGAACTGGATGTGGTCGATCTCGAGCGCAAGCGTCGTCTCGGTCGATTCGGCGGCCGCGATCGTGGCCTCCATCCAGGCGTCGTCGAGCAGGTCCTGGCCGGAGGTGTTGAAGGAGATGATCAGATCGTCGAACTGGTTGGCGCACTCGAGCCACGACGCTTGCGCCTCGATCGCGTAGCCGGTGAGGACGCCGCTGGCGGTCGCCTCGGGCAGCCACGCCATCGTCGGCACCATGTCGCCCGCGTCGTCGATCCAGCGAAGAAAGCTCTCCGCCCCGCGCGGGGTGCCGTCGGCGAGCGCGGCCACGACCTGGAAGTGCAGGTGCCGCTCCGCAGCAGGAATGTCGTTCAACTCACCAGCCATCGCCCAGTCCCGTCTCGTCTCCATCTTCGAGGAACCGCCGCCCGGTTTCACAATCATGCAGGGCGATGCACCAGCGACAGGCCGGGCCGGGGGCGGTGTTGGGTTCACGCTCCCGCTTGCGGGTGTCGAGGATGCGCTCGATGCCGTCGACCACCCGGGCGACGGTGGAGAACAAGAGGTCCTCGGTGACGCTCTCGGGCAGGAACCGGCCCTGGTCGAGGTAGTAGGTGGCGAGCAGTCGCGGCGGCGTGCCGAGCCGGACCGCTTCGATCAGCGCGTAGAAGCGGAGATCGTCGAGGTGCTGCGGGGAGAAGCCGCCGGTCTTCAGGTCGACGAGGACCTTGCCGGCCAGCCCGCCCTCGGCCTGGCCGAGGGCGAGGTCGACCTTGCCGCTGAGTACGACCCGGTCGTGGAGTTCGAGCCGAAGCCGGCTCTCGGTGACCGGGCGCCAGTTCGTCTTCAGCGGCGGCCAGCACTCGAGGAACTTCACCACCCGGTCGTTGGCCTCGGCTCGGAGCTCGGCTCGTTCGACCTCCGAGCAGGTCTGCAGCCAGTCGGCGAGTCCATCGATCCCTTCGGATAAACGGGCCATCGACTCGTCGACGAGCACGAGTGGTTCGGGCTCGCGGCGCCAATGGATCAAGAGCTCGATCGCCTTGTGGGCGATGGTGCCGCGAGCGAGCGGCACCGACCATTCGAACCGGTCGTCGTCCTCGGCGAGGAAGCGCTTCTCGCAGCCCATGATCCGCCCGAGGAGGTGCTTGGAGACGAACATCGTGTCGTCGGCGGGGAGATCGCCGAGGAGTGGTTCGATGCCGTCGTCGAGTTCGCGGCGCAGCTGGTGGCGGAGGGCGGCGTCGAAGTGGGGGCGTTCGTCTCGCGTCGCGCCCAACTGGGCGAGAACCTCTTCCTGAGCCGGATTGAGCGGCGGCTGCGACTCCACGACCCGAGCGTGGCACAGCGGCGCCTCCCACTCGCGAACTGGTGACGTCTTGGGACGCTGTCACACCCCCTCGGCACACTGGGTCTCGGTGGAAGCGACGAGTCTTCGTTTTGCTGCCGCGGCCCGTTCCCTCGGGCAAGCGGCTCGACTGCGTTCCCTCGTGGTGCCCGGGTTTCGGTCGCCACCGGGGCTTCCCGACGTGCACCGTTCGCTCCGCTTCCGGCGAGGCGTGCCAACGGTTGCGGTGTTGCTGAAGGGACGTCCGTGGTCGGCGGTGGTCGCCGACATGATCGAAGGCGTCGTCGCGGCCAACGGGCTCCAGGGGGCGAAGGCCGACCGGGCCCGGGCGGCACTGTGGCTCGCGGTCGACGATTCCGGCGAGCTCACACCCCCATCGGTCGCCGACGATCGCCCCGACCGGCGAAGCGCCTGAGGGCGCGCCGGTTACGGTGCGTGCGAGCCCGGGTGGCGGAATTGGCAGACGCAGGGGGCTTAAACCCCCCGATCCCTTCGGGGGTGTGTGGGTTCGAGTCCCACCCCGGGCACCACGTCGCAGCTAACAGGCGACCGCCAAGAGTCCGATAGGTCCTTCGGGATCACGTTTGCGCGGCGAACGGCGGATGGTCCTCTCGGTCCTTGATTGGAGAAGTCGTGAGCAGGCTCAAAGCGTTGTTCGGCAACATCGGTCGGCCCGACCACACCGCTGTCAGCGCCGGTTCATGGCAGGAGGTCGTCTCGACCATGGTCGGGGGCCGTGACTCCCGGAGGGTCTTGGCCTACATCGAGCGCGGCGAGATTCCGGGAGGTCCTCTCACCGGGCCGGCCGGGAGCGGGCCGGCGGCGATCACGCGCCGGGTCATGGAGACCGGACCTCGAGACCTGCACCGACATCCGCGCGTCGTGCTCCGCGCTGCGGCCCTGATGACACCTGCCGAGCGAGATCGATTCAGCAACCTGCTTTGGCTCGGACCATGGGATCTCCGGGGTGTTGCACAGCTCAATGGGCGGGCGACGACCGCGCAGGCCGACCCCGCAGACCTGCTCAGCATCGATGATCTCGAGCGGTTCGGAGAAGCGGCTGGTTGGGCGCCCGACGCGGTGCTCGACGCCCTTCTCACCACCCGTGGGCCGAACGCCTACCTCGGGCACTCGGTTGGCACCCTCGAAGGTGTCAGCGAGCTCCTCGTTCGCGAAGCGGATGTCGTCCGGTCGGCTCTCACGCCTGCGGCCCACGAGCATGTCGCCATCTGGCGGCGGCTGAGCCGAATGAGCGACGAGACGGCCGCTGCGTTCGCGGCTCAGGTCTGCGATGCAGCCACCGCCAACAGCAAGGCGCTGCGCCAGGTCGCCGCCCCCTTCGTGTCGAAGCTTCCGGCGGAACGCAGCGTCGCCGAGTTGAAGAGATTGGCGGTCGAGGCCAAACCGGCGCAGCGAGCGCAAGCGGTGCGCCTCGGTGCCAGAGTCGCCCGCGAGCTCCCCAGCGAGGACTTCGCCGGGTGGGCGGCTGAGGCCCTCGCCGGCGACCGGGCCAAGGCGGTCCAGGAGGCGATCGCCGAGCTCGCTCACGTACAAGAGCCCGAGGAGCTGCGACCAGAACTCCCTCCCGTCGAGATCGGCCGAGTCGAGCGACTGGCCGTGACCGTGAAACCAGGGCGTCGACCCATCGAGGCAGAGATGCTGGCCGTTCTCAACGGAGCGGCCGGCGCGCAGCCCGGCCAGCTCGTCTCCGCAGCTGGTTCGATGCTGCGACAGCATCCTCGCCTCGTGGCCAACCTCACCGCCCCGCAGGTGGCACGGGTTCTGCTCGCGGCATCGCCGATGCTTCGCTGGTCAGGGGATCGGATTGGCCCGGCGTTGCATGGGGCTGACTGCCCCGACCCGCTGATGATCACCGCCGTAGCGATGGCCGATGGTGGGCGCGAGAGCGACGTGGTCGCAGCCATGAGCAATGTGTATCGAGCGGCTCCCGACCTGTGGACGGCCGACCAGATCACCCCATGGGTGGCGTACCACGCGGAGACCCTCGCAGGGCTGCTCGATACCAGAACCGACGCCTACCGCTTCGACCGGACCGGGATGTTCGCCCTCATCGAGGCGGCGACAGCGGTACCGGCGAGCCTCGAGCGCGCGCTGGTCGAGGCGGCGGTGGCGGGCTATCGGTCCGACCGCGACGACCTCTACCGCATCGTTGGTGTCGAAGCCGCCGAGTCGGTCTTCGCCTTCCTCAGCAGTCGGAAGCGGGCGGAGCGATTGGGTGCCGCCCAGTGGATTCGAGCCCACCCAACGACGGTCGCTGCGTCGCCGCTGCGTGAGGCCGCTCGCAAAGAGCAGGACGACGGTGCCAAGGCGGCCATGTTGGGTGCCCTCGAGGCCCTCGACGAATCCATCGATGAGTTCGTGAGCGCCGAGGCCCTGGCCCGAGATGCCGCGACGGCCCTGGCCAAGAAGTCGGCGGTCCCGAAGTCGCTCGGCTGGCTGAACGTGGACTCGCTTCCCCCTCTGGCCTGGGCTGACGGCACACCGGTCGCCCCGGAAATCGTGCGCTGGTTCCTCGCCACCGCCGTGAAGGCCAAGACTGCGGAGCCGTCGCCGATCGTGCGCCGGCACTTCGACAACATGGAGCCCGAGGCGCTGCGCACGTTCGGCTCGACACTGCTCGACTTCTGGCTCGCCGAGGATCTGCGCACGCGCACTGAAGCCGAGG
Source organism: uncultured Candidatus Nemicrothrix sp. (assembly GCA_964513285.1). GTDB lineage: Bacteria > Actinomycetota > Acidimicrobiia > Acidimicrobiales > Aldehydirespiratoraceae > UBA11606. The sequence continues at coordinate 52,857 of CAZEML010000002.1, read as the reverse complement.
CGATGGCGATCGCCCAACAGCAAGCCCCCCACCGCCATCGGTGGGGCCAACAGGGCCAGGGGCCGTTCGCCAACATGACCCTCCAGGAGGTCACCGACGCGCTGTACCTCGAAGCTCGCCAACAGGTGGCCGGGTCGGCCGCCTCGAGCAAGGGCGTGTTGGGAGTTGTGGCGGCCGCCGCGGGGCCGGAGGTGGCCGAGCGAACGCTGGCGTACATTCGCAAGCATCGGGGTCACCGGGTCAGCCAGGCCAAGGCCCTCCTCCAGATGCTCGCCTGGATCGACGAACCGGTCACCGTGCAGGCGGTCATGGCGATCGCCACCCGCTTCCGGCCCAAGGGCATTCAGAACGAGGCGACGGTGCAGGCGCAGCTGCTGGCGGATCGCCACGGCTGGACGCTCGACGATCTCGCCGACCGCAGCGTGCCGACCGGTGGATTCGAGTCGAATGGACGACAGATCTTCGACTACGGCACCCGCACGTTCACCGCCCACCTCGGCGACGATCTCTCGGTCACCCTGATCAACGACGAGACGTCCAAGCCCATTCGGTCGCTTCCGAAGGGCCGGGCGGATGAGGATCCAGAACTCGTCGCCGACGCAAAGAAGGACTTCACGGCCGCCAAGAAGGAGCTGAAGTCGGCATCCGTGCTCCAGCCCGAACGGCTTCACCTCGCGATGTGTACGCAGCGGTCCTGGACCGTGGACGAATACACCCGCTACTTCCTGGACCACCCGGTCGTGATCCGGTTGGCGACGCGGCTCGTGTGGCTGGCATCGGATCCTCACGGCACGAGGGTGTTCCGCCCGCTCACCGACGGAACCCTGGTCGATGTCGACGATGAGGAGGTGACCCTCGACGCCGACGTGGCGGTGACGTTGGCCCACGAGCAGCTGATCGACCGCGAAGATGCCTCGCAGTGGCAACAGCACCTCGCCGACTACGAAGTCGATCCGCTCTTCGCTCAACTCGGGCGCCCTTCGGTGGAGATCACGGCGGATCAGACCGTCATCGACGACTTCGTCGGACACATGCACAACGACGGCTCCCTCCGGGGCCTGATGAATCGGTACGGGTGGCAGCTCGGGCTACCCCAGGACGCCGGCATCGTGTTCGAGTTGGTCAAAGACGTACCGAGTGCATCCCTGAAGGCGGTGATCGAGCTCCACGGCGGCATGCCGGCCGGCGCCTGGGACGTCGGGTCGTGGAAGCTCGCGCTAGGCCAGCTCTTCTTCGTCGACACGGCGGCGACCTACTTCCAGGCGGCCGATGCGGTGAAGCTCACCCAGGTTCCTCCCATCTTGTTGACCGAGACATTCGCGGAGGCCCAAGCGATGGCGCTCGCCGGTGAGGGTTATGACGCCGACTATGACAAGAAGGTGGGTCCATGAGTGAACACCAGCAGCCGGTCGAACGACGGCTCGAGACCGAGCTCGACCTGCTTCGCTCCAACGACGCCGGCCCCCTCCCGCCCGGCTGGGCATTGAGCCCGCGAGCGGTTCGCGCCTTCATCGTGGGGGACGACAAGCTCGGCGTCGAGCGCAAGTTCTACGGTGACGACCAGCTCATCGACCGCTGTCTCGTCACCCTGATGGGCAACCGAGGACTGCTCCTCGTCGGTGAACCCGGTACGGCCAAGTCGATGCTGTCCGAACTGTTCGCGGCTGCGATCAGCGGAGACTCCACCCTCACGGCCCAAGGCACCGCCGGGGGCACCGAAGACCAGCTTCTCTACGGCTGGAACTACGCCATGCTCATCGCCAACGGACCGTCCGAAGACGCCCTCGTTCCCGGCCCGGTGCTGTCGGGGATGCGCGACGGGAAGCTGGTCCGAATCGAGGAGATCACCCGGATGCAGGCCGAGGTGCAGGATGCGCTCATCTCGGTCATGTCCGACCGACAGCTGTCGATCCCGCAGCTGGGCGGGGAGGGCTTCGTCGGCGCTCGGCGTGGCTTCAACCTCATCGCAACCGCGAACCTGCGTGATCGTGGTGTTCACGAGATGTCATCGGCGCTCAAGCGTCGGTTCAACTTCGAGACGGTGCGACCGATCGCCAATGCCGGGATGGAACGCGATCTGATCCTGAGCCAGACCAATCGTCTCTTGGCCGAGGCCGGTGTCGACGTCGACACCCCGCCCGAGGTAACCGAGTTGCTCGTGACGGTGTTCAACGAGTTGCGGACCGGCATGACGAGCGAGGGAGTTGTGGTCGAACGTCCGACGGCAGTGATGTCGACGGCGGAGGCGGTGGCCATCAGCTACGCCGCGTGCTTGGACGCCGCGTACCTCGGCGATGGTGTTCCGACCGGCCATCAGATCGGCCGCCAGTTGATCGGCACGGTGTTGAAGGACAACCCGGACGACGAGGCGAAGCTTCGCCACTATCTCGACGTCGTGGTCAAGAAGCGGCAGGGTGAGTGGGCGTCGCTGTGGGACGTGCGCCAGGAGCTGGGCTGAGGCCATGGCCCCGGGCCCACCCGTCGATCTCGAGCAGATCCGGTCCGACGCGCGTGCGTTGCTGGAGCCTCCGGTGCTGTTCGTGCCGGTACGACACCACAGCCCCACGTGCGCCCGCCACGTGCACGACATCATCACATCGCACCGGCCGCGGGCGGTGTTGGTCGAGGGACCGCCGTCATTCGACGATCAGATCGATCTGGTGGTCGACGAGGCCGCCCGCATGCCGTTGGCCATCTACGCCCATGCGTCGTTCGATCCCGGGCCGGGCGGCGACGGCTTCGAACCGATCCGACACGGGTCCTACTTTCCGCTTTGCGACTACTCGCCGGAGCTGGTCGCGCTCAAGGCCGGTCGGGCGGTCGGTGCCGAGTTGCGGTTCGTCGACCTCGACTACGACCAGTTCGCCCGGTGGCTGCCATCCCGGGCCGGGTATCTGGACGAGAGCAAGTACGGGTTCTCCCAGACACTCGCGCAGGCAGCGATCGAGCTGGGCTGTCGAGACCACGACGAGCTGTGGGATCAGCTCGTCGAGGGAGTCGACGCAACGCTCGAGGACTTCATGGCCGCCGTCCTCACCTACGGGACACTCGCCCGCTCGGGCTCAACCGTCGAACAACTGGAGCGCGACGGAACCCACCATCGGGAAGCGGCCATGGCGGAGCGGATCGCGGCGTGGCTGACCCCAGCGGGCGACGACGTCGGGCCAGTCGTCGTGGTGACGGGCGCCTTTCATACGGTGGCCCTCCCGGCGCTGGTCGCGGCCCGCCTGGGCGACCGCGCGACGGCCCCCGCGGGCGGTCCTCCGGTCGACGGTTCTCTCGTCGACCGGGGCCACGGTCTCATCCGTTACAGCTTCGATCGTCTCGACGCGCTGCGGGGCTACGGGGCGGGCATGCCCAGTCCCAACTGGTATCAGGAACAGTGGCGGTCGATGTGGTCCTCGACCGCCGATCCGGCGGGTGCGGTGATCGCCGACGTGGCTGCTGACCTCCGCCGTGAAGCCGGCGACGGTCAGCCGAGCCTGCCGACGGTGGTCGATGCGACTGTGGCCGCTGAGCGACTCCGTCGGCTCCGCAGCCGGAGCAGGGTGACCAGAACCGACGTGCTCGACGCGATGGTCAGCTGCTTCACCAAGGGCGAAGACTCAGAACTGAGCCCCGTCCGATCCGCCGCGGATAGGCGCATGACCGGGTTTGAGCTGGGAGCGGTGCCCCCGCAGACGCCACGGGTGCCGCTCGCCCGCGACTTCGATCGACTGCTTGCCAGCTATGCGATGCCAGCCACGTCGAGCGAACCGAAGACGCTGCAGCTGAACGTCTATCGCAACGAACGCGACCGTCAGCGTTCCCGGCTGCTCCACGGCCTGGAGGCGATCGGGGTGCGGTACGCGGTCTGCTCCACTCCGCTTCGATTCTCACGGGTGACGGGTCGCGATGTGATCCAGGAGCGCTGGCTGGCCCGGATCGATGGCACCACCGACGTGTCGTTGACCGAGGCATCGCGGTGGGGGGCGTCGGTCTCTGAGGCCGTGGCCGCCAAGACCCGCGACGAGTTCCACCGGTTGCTCTCCGGTCAGCCCCGCGCGACCGAGCTGATGAGCCTTGTCACGAACGCCGCTCGACGTGGAGTGCCGGCGGTGGTTTCTGACGCGATCGACGCGTTGCGTGGCCGGATCGTGGTCGAGCCGGATCTGGTGAGCGTCGTGGCCGCCTTCACCGAGGCCGAACTCCTCTGGTCGGCCCGTGAACCCCTGGGCGGTTCGGCGTTGGACGCGCTGCCGGACCTCGCCATGCAACTCTTCCTTCGGGCCTGCCAGCTCGGCGACCGGCTCCACGAGGCGCCCGAGACCGAATGGAGGTCACTCCTCTCCAGCCTCGATGCCGTCCACCGAGTACTCACCGGAGATGCCTGGCCCGGCCTGGACCCCACGCCCTTCTGGCACATGCTGGACCGCCAGTCGCGACTGGTGCGGCCCGGCCTGTTGGCGGGCGCGATCGTCGGTCTCCGATGGCGTGCTGCACTCGCGGGCGACGCCGAGCTGCTCGATGTCGTCGCTGGCCATCTCGACGTCGGGTCAGATGCGGAGGTGGGCGCGCCCCTCCTCGAGGGTCTCATCATGGTCGCTCCCGACTCGCTGTGGGAGGTCGAGGGGTTGGTGGAGGTGATCTCCTCCGCCTTGGGTGAGTACGACCCCAGTCAGTTCCTCGCCCGGCTCCCCGGACTTCGATCGGCGTTCTGCTCGTTGACCCCGCGCCAGACCGATCGGCTGGCGGAGTCGGTCATGGCGCTGACGGGGACTCGCGCCAACGTCCGGGTCGTGGGCGTGTCCGAGTCCGATGTCCGGTACCACGCGGCCTTGTCGGAGTCGGCTCGGGCGCGCCTGGAGGTCGACGGGCTGTCGGGCTGGCTCCAGTCGGGTGGGGCGCCATGACCGAGCTCGCCCAGCGTTGGCGGCTGGTGCTCGGGAGGTATGCCGAGCGCCGTCTGCCGCGGCAGCCTCATTATGGCCGCCACGACGACGCGCTCGGGTACCTCTACGACCGCCTGTACACCGGCCGAGGACTCCGCGGGCTCGGTCCCAGCTCCGGCGAACGCGAGGCCGGACTCGAGGCGTCGGCGCCCGCGGTCGTCGACTGGCTGGATACCATCCGCGACCTCTTCCCCGACGACGTTGCCCACGAGCTCACCAACGAGGCGGTCCAGCGCTTCGGCTTGAACGAGATCCTCACCGATCCAGCGGCTCTCGAACGAGTCGAAGCCGATCTCGAGACGCTGCAGCTGGTGTTGTCGCTGCGGTCGCAGGTTCCGGCCCACGCGCTCGATGCGGTGCGGCGCCTCGTTGCGGCGGCGGTGGAGGATCTCACCGCGCGCCTCCGCACCGAGGTCGAAACCGTGCTCGTCGGACGGGTCAACCCACAGAATCGGACCCGGCGGCCGACCGGAGTGGTCGACGAGCGACGCACGATCGAAGCGAGTCTCGGAACCTGGGACGCCGAACGCCAGCGCCTCCTCATCGAACAGGTCACCTTTCTGCGTCGCACGCGGCTGCGCTACCCGTGGGAAGTGATCCTGTGCATCGACCAGTCCGGCTCGATGGCCCGCTCGGTCATCCACAGCGCCGTCCTGGCCGGGATTCTCTCGGGGCTCCCCGGCGTCACCGTGAAGCTGGTCGTCTTCGACACCGCCGTCGTCGACCTCTCGCACCTGACCGACGATCCGGTCGAAACGCTGATGTCGGTGCAGCTGGGCGGTGGCACTGACATCGCTCAGGCGGTCCGGTACTGCGAGGACCTGGTGACGAATCCGACGCGGACGATCCTGGCGCTCGTCACCGACTTCTTCGAAGGGGGATCGGTCGCTTCCTTGCTCGGGTCCGTCGGTCGCCTCGCCGAAGCCGGGGTGAGCCTGATGGGCCTCGCCGCGCTCGAGGACGGAGTCGGCCCGGCGTTCGATCACCACACCGCCGAGCGGGTGGCAACGGCCGGGATGCCCGTCGCGGCGATGACTCCGAAGGCGTTCGCTCAGTGGGCGGCAGGTGTCATGCGATGAGTGCGCTGACGGAACGTTCAGCTGACCTGGTGAACCAGGCCCAACGCTTCGACGACGAGACCCTCGAGCACCTCACGAGCCGCGGCTTGGTCCGTCGGGCCCGGAAGCTGGTCGGGACCGAGCCGCGCTGCGCGGAGGAGCATGACTTCCTCCAGGTCGCGCTGGGAGACGCGACGGTGGCGTTCGCCTGGTCCGAACCGCTCACCCAAGCGACCTGTCGTTGTGCGACCGCCGGGGTGTGTCAGCACGTGCTGGCCGCGATCATGTTCCTGCGGGATCGGACCGCGGAGCCATCGATCAGCGCTGATACGCCAGCCGGCTCAGCCACCGCGGACGCCACCGCCGGTTCCGAGATCGAGGCTGCGATCGCCGCCCTGACCGGCCTCGATCTCGACACGTGGGCCCGTACGACGGACCGGCGGTGGGCTGACGAACGGCTCGCCTCGCTCGACCCGTCATCGGTCACGATCAGCACGGGCACGAACCTGAGCGTGCAACTTCCACCTCCACACGGCCATGTTCGGTTTCTCGGTGAGTCCCTGGACGACGCCATCGTCAAGCCGTCGGGGCGTCACGATCGCCGAATCGTCGCCCTCGCGGTGCTGACGGTGTGGCAGGCAGCCGGTCGAGAGGCGGCGCCTGTGGTGGCTTCCTCGGCGCGTCCCACCGAGCTCGTGGCCGAGAGGAGGGCGGTGAGCGGTCGAGCCACGCGGGTCGCCAGCGACCTCATCAACATCGGGCTCCTTCACGTGGGTGACGGCGAACGTGAGCGCCTGGACACGCTTGCCTCGTCGGCGAGAGGGGTGAAGCTGTACCGCCTCGCCCGGCTCGCGGAGACCGCGGCCGACCAGGTCGATGCGCTCATCGCACGCTCCACCGAGGCCGACACCGGCATCCTGCTCGAGCGCCTTGCGGAGATCGCCGTCGTCGCCGAGGCGATCGAGACCCGCCTCGCACAGGGAGATGTTCTCCCCGATGGACTTCTCGGATCGGCCAGATCCCGGTACGAATCGGTCGGCCAGCTCGAGCTGCAGGGTCTCGGCCACTACTCGTGGGGCGATCAGCGGTTCGCGGGGACGACCGCGGTGTTCGCCCAACGACATGACCGCATCTACTCGGCCACCCGTCCCCGCATCGCCAACGGTCGACCGCTCGCGAGCACCCCCGGGTGGACGGGCATCGGTTCGTTCGAGGCCCTCACGGGCCGCCACGTCACGCTCACCAACGCACTCGCCAACCCCGACCTCCGGCTGTCAGGAACCGATCGTACGAGCGCCACCCCGCGCGGCTCGGTCACCGCCGATGATCTCAGCCGTCTCGCCTGGACCGGCGACACCCCTCGAACCGCGAGTCGGCTGCTCGGGCGGGTCATGCCGCCGTGGGTGGTGCTGTCGGTCGACGACGAGGTACGCCCTGTCGGATTCGATCCCGTCACCCAGCGCACCGAGTGGACGATTCGGGCGGCCGCCCAGCCGATCGTGGTCGGCCTCTCGTTCCGCGCTTCCGCTGCGATGACCAGCGCGACCTTCGAACAGATCGCAGCTAGCGCCGAACCGGACTTCGTGGTCGGCCGGTTGCGCATGAGCCACGAACGCCTCGACCTCTGGCCGATTTCGATGATGGTCGACGGCCGGCTGGTCAACCTCGCCGATGGGGGCGATCAAGCCCCTCACCCCATCGAGGCCTCGACGCCGCCTGGGGCCCTTGCGCTCGATGACGGTCGGCCCCTCGATCGGCTTTCTGCCCAGCTCGTCGCCGCGGCTGACGGCGGCCAGCGGCCGAGTCGGCAAGGTCGCATCGAGGCTCTCGCCACGACCGCTGAGAGCTGGGGCCTCCCGGTCTTGGCCACCACCATCCGCAACGCACCAACGCCCAGCGTCGCGCTGCTTCGAGCGTGTTGGGTGGAGCAGACGATCCGCGATCTCGACGCCGAGTCGGTGGTCGCGCGCTAGCCACCCGCACGTCGCGGGGTTTACGCCGCGACCTGCGCCTGGCGGTGGCGGGCGACCGCTCGCATGCTGAACCCGAGGGCGACGACGAGCGAGGTCGACGACATCGGCAGCATCACGTAGAGGCCGGTGCTGGGATCGTCGATCCGGAACAGCAGATCGATCAGGTCGAGGACCTCGCGGGTGGCGTTGGCGGCGAGGGCGACGACGTAGCCGCGGGCGTCGCGGATGACGGCGACGGCCATCCAGCCTGCGATGGCGAGCCCCAACGATCGCGCGCCCCACGACAAGGTCAGGTCGTTGGCCCCATCGACGAAGAGGGGCGCATTCTCGGGGCCCACGTAGCTGATCAGGCCGACGACGGTCGGGATCGCGGCGGCGAACACGATCGTGATGGCGGTGACGAAGCGGGGTACGGGGATGGTCATGAGTGGGCTTCCTTTCCAAGATGTGTAGCTGGCTACATTGTATGGAGAGAGATATCTCTCTGGCAACTCTGTATCTGGAAACACAGATGCGGTACGCTGCGCCGATGGAGCCGACGCCCAACGCCGCTGCCCACGCGACCCGCCTCGGTCGGGCCGATGCCGCCCCGGTGATGGCGATGACCTCGCTGATCTGGCAGGTCGGCAGCCTGCTGACCGACCTGCTCACCGCCGAGCTGGACGGACGGGTCGGCCTTCCGCTCGGGGAGGCCGAGGTCCTGATGGCGACTCGGGTGCGCGGGGATCTCCCGACCACGCCGGCCGACCTACGCGCCCAGCTCAACCTCACGTCGGCGGGCATCACCAAGCGCATCGATCAGGTCGAGGCCAAGGGGCTCCTCGAACGCCGGCCACACCCGACCGATCGGCGCAGCGTGACGCTGCACCTGACTCCGGCCGGGGTCGAGCAGGCGGACGAGACGATCAGTACCGTCGCCGAGGTGATGGTCGAGTTGACCGGTGACCAGCTCGGCGCCGGCGAGATCGCCGCCATCACCGACGGACTGTCGAAGCTGGTCCCGCGCTTGCGGGACATCGGCTCGTAGTCGGGTCAGCCGCCGCGGGCGTCGATCTCCGCCTGGCTCGGCTGGGGCCGATCCGGCATCCAGCCCTCCGCCTGGGGTGCGTTGAGCGGGGTGAAGGCAAAGGCGCCGAACGCGCCGAGGCCGCCGAGTCCACCGACGGGAGCGCTGGCCCCCGGAACGGTGATGTTGTCGAGGTAGATGCCCTCGAAGTTGTTGAACGCGCCGTCGCCGGTGTCGAACGCCAACACGATCTGAACGGTGTCGCCGGCGTACGCCGCGAGGTCGATCGAGACGCTCTCGAAGGCCCCTCCGGTGCCGCCGTCGCGAGAGCGGGCGTAGAGCGTGTCACCCGACGGGAGGATCGACACCGAGAACTCGTCCCACGTGCCACTGCCGTAGACCTCGACGTTGCGCCACACCTCGAACTCGAGCAGCACCGCGCCGACGGTCGGAATGGTCACCGAGGGACTGGTGACCGTGCCGGCGTTGCGGCTGTTGCCCGTCTGGTACGTGCCCCCGACGCCGGTGCCGTAGTGCAGCGAGAAGCTGGGGCTGACCGAGCGGCCGTTGTTGACGTTCCAGAGCCCGTTGCCGGCACCCGCGGTGTTGTCGATCGTCCAGCCTTCGGTCGTGCCGTCATCGAAGCAGTAGGTGTAGGAGTTCGGGGTCGAACCAGCGGCAGCCGCGACCGGGTCGAGGCTGAGGATCGCCGGCGCCGACCAGATCACCCCGGTCGTGAGCGCGCCCTTCTTGAGCAGATCGCGCCGGCCCCGAAGGTCCGGTTCCAACTTCGCATCTCGCACGATCTTCTATCGGCACCGCGGCGGGTGCGGCTTAGTGAAAGCTGTTCACCTTGTGATGACGGGGTTTTGGGCAGCGTCGGCCGCGTTGTGTCACACTTTCTGACGCGACGTCAGATTTGCGTCGTTGGAGGGTGTCGGCACCGCCGACACGTACAGGGGGGACACCACCACTCATGAAGAAACTGCTGATCATCGGAGCGGCTCTGGGCCTGACCCTGGCGCTCGTGGCTCCGGCCTCGGCCCAGGGGGCATCGATCTCCGCCGACCCGGCGTCGGTCGCAGAAGCTGGCTCGGCGGACATCACCGTCTCGGGCACCGGGTTCGCCCAGGACGGCTTCTTGCTGCCGTGTCCGGGCGCCAATGGCGATCCGGCCCAGCTGGCCGAGGATTCCTGCGATCTCACCAACCTGACGCCGTACACCGCGGGGGACTGGTCCCTCGACGTCACCTACGACGTTCCCGCCGAGGGGCTGTTGATCGTGGCCGGCAGCGCCGACCAGACCGAGGTCGCCACCTTCGTCATCACCATCGGTGAGGTCGCCCAGGCCGACGAGGAGCTGCCGAACACCGGCGGCAACACCCAGGCGCTGCTCGTCGGCGCCATGGTGCTGTTCGCTGCCGCGGGCGCCTTCGTGGTCGGCGGTCGCAAGCTCCAGCGAGTGTGACCGAGCGCGGTTCGGCCCGTCGGCGGTTGGCGGGCCGAACCGCGATCGCGCTCGGTCTCGGGTGTGCGCTGGCGGCGTGCGCCCTGGTCGCCTATGCGGCCTACGAAATCTGGGGGACCAACGGCGTCGAGCGCGACGCCCAGGCCGACCTCCAGGCGGCCTTCGATGCCGCGGCCGCCGAGGAGGCAGCGGCGACCGATGCCGCAGCCCCTCGTGACGTCGAGGTTGAGCCGGCCGCGGCCCCCGATGATCGCCCGCTGCTCGAGCCCGTGGTCGATCTTCTTCCGGGCGGGGCGGACCCCAAGGTCGCCGGCCTGCAGTTCCCCGACGACGGTCAGGCGCTGGCGCGCCTGTCGATCCCGGCGATCGATGTCGACAAGTTCGTGATGCGCGATGTCGACGTCGAGTCGCTTCGCGCCGGGCCGGGGCACTACGGCAGCACCGTGCCGCCCGGGTTCGACGGCAACGCCGCCATCGCCGGCCATCGAACGACGTATGGCGCTCCGTTCGGACGGGTCGACGAGCTGCAACCCGGCGACGAGGTCACCGTGTACTCCGCGGACGGACTCTTCACCTATGTCGTGCTCGACCCGGCCGAGGCCTTCGGCGATCGGCTCGCCGACGTCAATCGGGTGGACGGGGGCCATGTCGTGGTCGACCCCGACGACACGTGGGTCGTCGGCGACTTCGGCGATGCTCGACTCACCCTGACGTCGTGCCATCCCGAGTTCACGTCTCGCGATCGCATCGTGGTCGTCGCTGAGTTGGTCAGCGAGGCCGTCCCGTGGGGCGACATCTTCGGCGGGAAGAGCGAGGGTGAGCTGCTCGAGTTGGTGACCGAGGATCTCTCCGTGCTCGACGGGGGGGCCTAGCCGCCCCGTCGGGGTCAGTTGCCCCCGACGCGGCGATCGTGGTCGGCCCAGTACGGCTCGCGAAGGACCTTGCGCTGGATCTTGCCGACCGGGCTCTTGGGCAGCGGCGCGGTGGTGATCTCGACGCGGGACGGCTTCTTGTAGGAGCCGAGCTGGTCGGCACAGAGGGCGATGACCTCGTCCGCCCTGACCGCCGCGCCCTCGCCGACGACACACACGGCCACCGGCGTCTCGCCCCACCGTTCATCGGGCGCCGCGAACACGGCCGCTTCGATCACGTCCGGGTGGTCGAGGATGACGTTCTCGAGCTCCGCCGGCCAGATGTTGTAGCCGCCGGAGATGATCATGTCGTCCTTGCGGTCGAGCACGTAGAGATAGCCGTTGGCATCGAGCCGACCGATGTCGCCGGTGAGCACGAAGCCATCGCTCGACATTCGCTCCGCGGTCGCCTCGGGGTTCTCCCAGAAGCCGAGCATCTGGCCGTCGCAACGGATCGCGATCTCGCCCTCGTCGCCGAGCGGCAGTTCGACCTCGCTGTCGTCGGGGTCGCGGATCTGCAGATAGGCGAAGGGGAGGGCGCGGCCGGCCGAACGGAGGGGGTTGGAGCCCTCGACGCTCGAGAACCACTCTTCGGGTCCCATCATGCAGACGGGCAGCGCTTCGGTCTGTCCGTAGCCCTGGTAGAGCACCATCCCGAAGACGTCGCGGGCGACGAGGGCGGTGTCGTCGGCGATCGGGGCGCCGCCGATCTGGATGACCTTCAGGTGGGACCAGTCCCGGTCGCGTGCGCTCGGATGGCGGGCGAGCGCGTTGAGCATCGCGGGGACGGCGAACATGTAGGCGATCCGCTCGGACTCCATGACCTCGAGCGTCTCCTCGACGTCGAATCGGTCGAGCAGGACATTGGTGCCGCCACTGAGCCAGGTCGGGGTGTACAGGTACCCCGAGCCATGGGAGATGGGGCCGACGTGCAGGCAGGCGTCGCCCGCCTGCATCGGCGGAAAGTTGTAGAACCAATCTCGACCCGCGGCGAGCCACGATCGGTGGGAGTAGGCCACGCCCTTCGGTTTGCCGGTGGTGCCGCCCGTGTGTCGGATGATGTACCAGTCGTCCGGGTCGATCGAGACTTCCGGGTCGGTGTCTGGCTGATCGGCCAGCCACGCCTCGTAGCCGTCGTCGCGCACGATCACGGTCTGCAACGACGGGAGGCGATCTCGGATCGGGTCGAGATCCGACGCGTGCACGTCGCTCACGACCACGCCGCGGCAACCGGTGTGATCGAGCATGTGGCGGTGACTGTCCGGCGCATTGCGGGCGTAGAGCGGCACCCGGACCATGCCGGCGATCGCCGCGCCGACGAAGAAGTCCTGCGCCTCGATCGAGTTGTCCTCCAACACACCGACCCGGTCGCCGGGTTCGAGCCCGGCGGCGAGCAGCGCGTTGGCCATGCGGAGACCACGGGTCCACGCTTCGTCGAACGTGAGCCGACGGTCGCCGTGCACCACGGCGGTTCGGTCTGCGTTCAGCGTCGCCGACTGTCGCATGAGGCCGCGTACATCCACTGCTCGGATTCCCTTCACCAGGTGGCTGGACGAGAAACCGGCCACGTGGTTGATTCTCTGACCGGGGGATCCGCCGGCGCAAACGCTGCGACGGAATCCGGGCACCGCCCCGAGGGAAGAACGTGACGCTCGCACCAGCAGGGCCCGATCCGCGGCCGAAGCTCGAGGATGGCCGGGTCGTCGGCGTTCGCTGCGATGCGTGCGGTCACACGTCGGCCTCGATCGATCGGCGCTGCCGACGCTGCGCGGGTTCGGTGCGTCCGGCCCGGTTCGGGCCCGACGGCGCGGTGTGGGCGTCGGCGGCGGTCCATCTCGCCGTCGACCATCGCGAGCCACCCTTCACCCTCGCCTACGTCGACCTCGACCACGGGCCCCGCATCCTGACGCTCGTCGACACCGGTGCCGAGCTCGACGTGGGCACCCGCGTGCGGATCGCGGGAGCGGTCGCCGGCGACATCGTGGTCGGGGTGATCGCCGATGACTGAACCTCGTCCGGTGGTGGTTTCTGGCGTCGGCACGTCGGCGTTCGGTCAGTTCCCCGATCAACCGGCGACCGACCTCGCGGCCGAGGCGATCATCGAAGCCCTCGACGATGCCGGTGTCGCCGCCGGTGACATCGACGCCGTCTATCTCGGATCGGTCTTCGGCCCGCCAGGCATCGCCAGCCGCGTCGTCGCGGCCGCGGGACTCGCCGGCGTGCCGACGCTGCGACTCGAGGCGGCGTGTGCGAGCGGCACCGCGGCCTTCCACGAGGCGCGCGAGGCCGTGCGGCTCGGGCGTCACGAGCGGGTGTTGGCCGTCGGCGTCGAGCAGCTGTCGACCGTGTTCCGCGGACCGATCGTTCCCGAGGCCTCCGACCCCGAGGGGCGGGCCGGCCTCGCGATGCCGGCCTTGTACGCCCTGCAGGCCGACCGCTACCTCCACCAGTGGGGGCACGATGCGTCCCAACTCGCCCACGTCGCCGTCAAGAACAAGGCCCACGGCGCGCTCAACCCCCGAGCCCATCTCAACGCGACGGCCCCTACGCTCGAACAGGTCCTCGACAGTCGTCCGATCGCCGGCGCCTTGACCTTGCTGCAGTGCTGCCCGATGAGCGACGGCGCCGGCGCCGCCGTGCTGTCGACGCCATCCGGGGCATCCGGCGAGGTTCCCGTGTTGGCGTCGGCTCTTCGGTCCGGCGAGCTGTGGGATCAGTCGACCGACCAGCCCTGGGGATTCGGGTGTGTGCGCGCCGCGGCCGACGCCGCCTTCGAGGAAGCGGGACTCACCGCCGCCGATGTCGACGTCGGCGAAGTGCACGATGCGTTCACCATCGGCGAGATCCTCACCCTCGAAGCCGTCGGCCTGTGCGCCCCGGGCGAGGGGCTCAGCGACACGGCCGCCGGACGCACCCGGCTCGGCGGGCCCGTCCCGGTCAACCCGAGCGGGGGCCTGTTGTCTCGGGGTCACCCCCTCGGGGCGACCGGTCTCGCCCAGCTGGCCGAACTGGTCTGGCAGTTGCGTGGCGACGCCGGCGAACGGCAGGTGCCGGATGCCCGCGTCGCCTTGCTCGAGACGATGGGCGGGGGAGCTTCGGGGGTCGACGGCAATGCGTGCGTCGTCGGGCTGTTGGGCGCCCCGCAGGGCGCGGCATCGTGACCGAGTTGACGACCGACCTCCTGTCGCCGGCCGCGATCGATGAACCTCACGCGGTCTTCGCTCGGCTCCGAGCCGAGGGTCCGGTGGTCTGGCTCCCCGAACATCGGGCGTGGTTTCTGTCGACCTACGAGGCGGTGAACGAGGGCTTTCGCGATGCCCGCCTCTCGAGCGATCGGCTGACGCCACTCGAGGGTCGGCTCGATGAAGAACGGCGCGACACCCTCGCCCAGACCTTCGACCTGCTTCGCGGGTGGATGGTCTTCCACGATCCGCCCGAACATCAGCGGCTTCGCGAGCCACTTCGACGGGCGTTCACGCCACGCCAGGTCAACGATCTCGGGCCTCGGATCACCGAACTCGTCGACGACCTCCTCGACGACATGGCGGAGAAGGGCGCCTGTGATCTGATCGCCGACTTCGCCTTTCCCTTGCCGGCGATCGTCATCGCCGAGTTGCTCGGCGTCCCTCCGGCCGATCGGGAGGAGTTCAAGCACTGGAGCGACCAGCTCTCCGCGATCGTGTTCGGGGCGTCGAATCGAGCCGCGCAGGCGGAGCAGGCGGCGGCCGGGAGCGCCCAGTTCGCCGACTACTTCGGCTGGCTGATCGAGAAGTACGAACGCGAGCCCGCCGACAACCTCGTGTCGAACCTGATCGCGGTCACGAAGGACGATCCGCAGGGGAGTGGCCTGAGCCCGACCGAGTTGGTGGGCGCGTGCACCCTGCTCCTGTTCGGTGGCCACGAGACGACCACCAACCTCCTCGGCAACGCCGTGCACTCCTTGCTGGCGAACCGCGGCGAGTGGGACTGGCTCGTCGAGCGGCCTGACCAGATGGGGTCAGCGCTCGAGGAGCTCCACCGCTACGACGGGTCGACGAAGCTGATGGTTCGCATCGTGGGCGAGGATCACGAGCGGCACGGGGTCGCAATGACGGCGGGCGAGACCGTGTTCTTGGGTGTCGCCTCGGCGAACCGCGACGCGTCGATGTTCGCCGATCCGGATCGGCTCTGGCTGGGGCGGCCCGACGCCCAGCGTCACCTCGGCTTCGGGTATGGCGCCCACTTCTGCCTCGGCGCGTCGCTGGCTCGCATCGAGACGCAGCTGGCGCTCGGCGCCCTCGTGCGACGGTTCCCCGGCCTGACGATGGACGAGTCCGGCACGGTGTGGTCCAGCGTCCTGCTGGGGCGGGGCCTCACCACCCTTCCCGTCGACGTCGGTCGCTGAGCGGTCGGCTCAGACCGCGGTCCACCCGCCGTCGACGAAGAGGGTGTGGCCGGTGACGTAGCTGCTGGCGTCGCTCGCGAGGAACAGCAAGGCCCCGTCGAGTTCGTCGGCGCGGCCCGGACGCGCCATCGGTGTGTTGTCCTCGATGTACCGCAACCCGGCGTCGCTCCCGAACATCTCGGTCGCCGTCATCTCGGTCTCGAACCACGCCGGCGCCAGGGCGTTCACCCGAATCCGCTTCCGCGCCCACTCGACCGCCAGCTCCCGGGTGACCTGATGCAGGCCACCCTTCGCCGCGGCATAGCCCGGAACTCGGACCTTGCCTCCCGCGACGCTTCCGAGGATCGATCCGATGTTGACGATCACCCCGGGCCGACCGGCCTCGACCATCGTCCTCGCAGCCAGACGGGCGAGTTCATACGGCGCGAGCAGGTTCAACGCGAGTTCGGCGGCGACTTCGTCGCGGCTGTACTCGAGCGCCGGTTGGACCGATGAGCTCCCGGCGTTGTTCACGACGATGTCGATCTGGCCGAAGCGTTTCAGCGCCGCCTCGACCAGCCGCGACGGGCCGTCGGGGTCGGTCAGGTCGACCTCGACGGGGAGTGCGTCGCTCAGTTCGGCGGCGAGCGCCTCGAGTCGGTCACCCCGTCGAGCGGCGAGCACGACCCGTGCGCCGACCCCGTCGAGGACACGGGCGAAGCGGGCGCCGAGCCCCGAGCTGGCGCCAGTGACGATCGCGACTCGGCCGTCGAGACGGAAGGCGTCGAGCGGATCCGGGGGTGAGGTCATGGGGTGTCCTTCCTCGAGCGACGTCAGCGGCGGAGTGGGCGAGGCCGCGACCCGATCCCGGCTTGGCCGGTGATGACTCCGGCGAGCGACAAGAGCACGACGCCGATCGCGCCGGCCTGGATGCCGGTGACGGGTTCGTCGAGAAACGCCCAGGCCGCAGAGGTCGAGACGACCGGGACCAGCAGGGTGAAGGTGCTCCCGAGCCACAGCGGGATCTGCTTGAGCGACCAGTTCATCACCGCGTGCCCGAGCACCCCCGCTCCGAACGCCATGGCGGCGAGCCACAGCCATTCGTCGCCCTGCGGCAGCCCGAGGCTCTGGCCGAAGAGCAGCGCGAGGGGAGCGTTGATCAGCGCGACCCAGATCGCGGCGCCGACCGTGTACTCGTTGGTCGTGATCGTCGTCTGCGCCCGCTTCGACATCACGAAGTAGCCCGACCAGGCGAAGAGGGCGCCGACCGCCAACAGATCACCCCGCCAGTCGGTCGGGGCGTCGGCGGCGCCGGAGAAGACCACCACCGCAACACCGACGATCGCGACGCCCCCGAGTGCGAGATCTCGGCGGCGGATCACTTCGCCGAAGACCCGGTTGGCGATGATCGCCACCACGACCGGTTGCAGCGCGCCGATCACCGTCGCGTTGGCGACCGAGGTCAGCTTGATCGCCGAGAAGAAGAACGCGACGTCGAGCCCGAGGGCCAGGCCTCCCCCGAACGAGCCGCGCAGGACCCGTCCGCCGATCAGGTGGCCGCGCACGCCCATGACGGCGCCCGCCGCGACGGCGTACATACCGAAGCGGTAGGCGGCGATGGCCAGGCCACCCATCGCCAGCTCCTTGGGGATGATGCTCGCGATCCCCCAGACCGAGACCGCGAGGAGTGCTCCCGCGATCCCGATGCCGTCGACCGCCTGATCGTCAGAGGTGGAGGTCGGTGCGGACATCGGCGCACCCTACTCGTCGGGTGCCGCCGGCCGAGAGCCGATACGGTCGGCGGCGATGGCTGACTGGTTCGACCCGCTCGGCATGCGTCGTGTCGCCGACGCGATGTCCACCGGTGCCGCCCAGGCCTTGATCGATCGCACCGTCCGGCTCGACCGGCGCGGGATCCAGGCGCGCATCCGTGCGGTGCACCAGGCGGCGCCGGCGAGCTCGCTGTCGGCGATGCTGTCGGCGCAGATCGGGCTCTGGCGACGCCTCGACATCAGCTTCGCCGACATCCGGGTCGACGATCAGACGATCGATCGAGTGCGCGTGGACGCGTCGGACATCCGAGCGATCGAGGCCCTCCCGCAACGGGTGCAGGCCCGCGACCTCGAGGTCGAAGTCGAACTCACGGCCACGGAGGTGCAGTCATGGCTCGACTCGATCGCGCCGCCTGACGTGGCGGTGCGGGTGGAGGACCGCCGCCTCCTGGCGCGCTTCCCGGGCCTGGCCCGGTTCGGCGACGTCGAGCTCGAGCCGCGATGGTCCGGGCGTGTCATCGGCATCGATGTACGGCAGGCCTGGGTCCGCGGCCGCCGCGTCGGCTTGCCCGAGCGGTTCCGCCGGACCCACGAGCACGAGCTGACGTGGCTCCCGCCGACGACGGAGATCGGTTCGGTGACCTTCGACGACGACGGCGCGGTCGTCGTGACCGGGACGATCAGCGACTATGTCGTCGAGCTGGATGTGCCGCGACTGCTCGCCGACCTCACCGCGCGGGGGACGGCCGGGGCCATCGACGTTCTGCTCGGCGGGTGAGTCGGCTCAGTCGTCGTTCTCGGCCAGAAAGCTCTCGTAGATCCGGATCAGGACCTGTTTCTGGTCGACGGTGAGGTCGTCTTGGGCCCGGATCGCCGCGATGAGATCGGACTCGGGCGCCTCGTCGAGGATGCCGGCTCGGACATAGAGCGATTCGGCGGAGACCTCGAGGGCGCGAGCGAGCTGTTGGAGGATCTCTGCGCTCGGTCGCTTCAGTCCTCGCTCGATCTGGCTGAGGTACGGATTCGAGACGCCGGCCAGATCGGCGAGCTTGCGCATCGAGAGCTCGGCTTGGCGTCGTTGGTCTCGGATGTAGCTCCCGAGGGCGTCGAGCGGATCGCTGGCCACGGGTCTCCTCGTCTGGCTGGGTCGGGTGGGCGCGTCACGGCCGGACCACAGTGTTGCAGTCCGGCCGTGATGAGGGGGATCGGATGGGCGGCGAACCGCCCGAGAGCTGGTTGGGCGGCGAGCCGCCCGAGTCGAGCCGGAGGCTCAGGCCTTGTCGTCAGCCTTGTCGGCAGCCTTCTTGGCGGTCTTCTTGGCCGGGGCGGGAGCCTCGATGCCGATGAAGTCCCAGGCAGCCTTGCGGCCGGTCTGGATGGCGTCGCCGACGGGCTCGGGGAGACGCTCGGTGACCTTGGCGGCGAGGGGCTCGGTGCGACCACGAAGGTCGGTGAGGGCCTCGGTGGCCTGGGTGCGGGCGATCGAGGCGTGCTCGGCGACGGCCTTGGGGGCGCTGATCTCACGACCGACGATGGCGTCGGTGACGAGGAGGTTGACGCCGACACCGGCGTAGGCAGCGTTCTTGACCTGTTCGATGACGGTGGACATGGGGGATGTTCTCCTGAGGTAGGGTGCACGCTCTGGCGTGCCGTTGTGCTAACTGTAGTTAGCACTCCCGGGCAATGCAACCCCTTTTTCGCAATTTCGCTTTCTGCAGTTAGCACACCCTGCAGGTCGCTGGTCTGGAGCTCAACCCCGATGGTCCGCCTCGAACGGCTCGACGTGATGGCGTCGATGTGGGTGCCCGATCGGGCTGAACGAACCCGGATCGGGCGACTCGTCGAAGCGGCCAAGGACCGTGGCGATGACGCGGCCGTCGCCCTGTTGGCCAGTGAGGTGGCCGAATGGGCCGGCGGGCTCTCGATCGACGCCGACGCGGTCGTCGTGCCGGTCCCGCCGAGTCCGGATCGGCCCAACCGGCTGGTTCCGGCGATCGCCGCAGCGCTCGGCGCTCGATGGGGGCTTCCCGTGCGGGCCGCGATCGAGCGCTATGCGATCACGCCGCGCTTGCGGGATCTCGAACCCGCGGAGCGACGCGACGCGGCGATCGCAGGGGACTACCGGCTCGTCGGGCGCCTCGACGCGTCCTCGGTCGTGCTCGTCGACGACGTGGTGCTCACGGGCACCACGCTCGAGCACGTTGCCGGCGTGCTGTGCGACGGCGGCGCGTCGCGTGTCGCGGCGGTCGCGGTCGCTCGTTCTCGCCGCGCCTGACAGGCCGTCACGCTGACGGGTGGCGCGCCTCGTGCAGCTGCTCGAGGAGGCAGGTGATCTCTTCGTTGGCGACCGCGAGTTCTCTCGCTCGGGCGTGGAGGTCGGCGTCGGCCCGAGCCAGGGCTTCGATCAGCGATGCCTCGCGTTCGACCGCATCGGCCAAGGTCGTGTCCGCTGAGGCGAGGCTCGGCGGGGTCGCGTCGTCGCCCTGGGATCGGCGATGTACGCCCATCGTGAAGCCGAGGGTGACGCCGGCCGCGAGTGACACGGCGAGTGCCACGAACAGCTGGGCGAGCACGCTGCTCATGTCATCCGCCGCCTGATCGGAGGGTGGCGGCCAGGTCGGTGGCGGTGTCGAACGGGGCGAGGACCGGGTCGGCGTCGGGGTCGATGACGACCCGGGCGATGATCACCGACGCGTCGGTCACGGTGCCGACGGCGTCGATCAGTGCCGTGCGATCGTCTTCGTCGGAGACGGCGCCCGACACCACGATGCCGTTGCCGTCGTCGGTTCGGGCCAGACGCAGCGGTTCGGGATCCTCACCGTTGGTGGCGACGATCCACGCGGCCGCGAGGGCGTACAGCGCCACGAACACCGCCGCGCCACGAAGCACCATCGGTTTCTGCCACGCAGAGTGGCCGTCTTGGGCCGCCACGTGATCAACGCTAGAAGGCGTCGATTCGTGACCGGTGGATGGGGTCAGCCGGCGCGCTTCGCCAGGAGCTTGGAGATCCAGGTCTCGTAGGCGATGAAGTCCTGGGCGCCGGGTACCGGCAAGACGTCGCCGAGCACCACGGTCGGCGCGGCGGTGATGCCGTTCTCGATCGCCTCGTTGTGCTCGTCGATCGACGCCTGTGCGAGCGGGATCTGCCGTTCGGCGACGTGACCGAGGAACGCCTCCGGATCCACGCCGACCTCGCCGGCGAGTGCCGCGAGCACCTGGGGGTCGGAGATGGTGCGGTTCTCCGCGAAGTACGCGTCCATGATCCGCCGGTGGTAGGCGGATTCGGCCTCCGGCGCGAACTCCGCCATCGCCTTCGCGGCGACATGGGCGGGGATGCTGCCGGAGGGCTGCGGATTGTCGGTCGCCCACACCGAGAAGGTCAGGCTCGGCTCGGCCTCCGCCGGCCGCATCCAGCTCTTCGTGTACTCGACGAACTTCTGGTGTTTGGCCGGGTCGCCGCCGTCACCGTCCGGCCGGAGCAGGAACGCCTTCCATTCGATGGCGACCTGATCGCCGAAGCGCTCCTCGATCTGGTCGATGCGGACCGCACCGACGTAGCACCACGGTCAGAGGAAGTCCGACCAGATCGTCACCGACAACGGTTCACTCATGGCCGTAACGCTAGCCCGCCGGGCTCACCAGAGCGGACGGCGGTCGCGGCGGAACGGATCGAGATCGAGGTGCTCGAGCCCGGCGGCTCGCCGAGCGAGCGCCTCGCCGATCGCCGCCGAGTGCTTGAAGCCGTGGCCGCTGCAGGCCGACACGATCGTCGCCGCGGCGATCGACTCGTGGTGGTCGATCAAGAAGTGATCGTCGGTCGTGTTCGTGTACAGGCACACGGACCGGTGCACGCATCGATCGCTCACGCCTGCGAGTCGAGGCCGGACCATCGTCTCGTGGAAGTGGGCGACCTCGGCCTCGGAGATCGCTCGATCGACCGTCTCGGGCGTGGTCGAGACGGCGAACTGTTCGGGCACCAACTTCACCGCTTGCAGTGGCGCGTTGGGGGTGATGGCGAACACGCCGAGATAGTCGCCGATGTCGTGGCCCGCCCAGATGGCGAAGGCGGCGGCGTCGCTGCGCCACAGGTCGAGGTCGGCTTCGAACCAGTACACGGCCTGCCGAGTGACGCGCAGGCGAGCGGCGTCCGCGAGTTCGGCCGTCCAGGGGCCGGCGCAGACGATCACCTCGCGAGCGGCCATGTCGTCTGCGGAGTCGGTCCGGATCACCGCGCCACCGTCGAGTCGGTCGATGCCGACCGCGGTCGTGTCGGGGCGAAGGTCCGCCCCGTGGTGCCGGGCCTGTTCGAGGTGGGCTGCGACCGCGAACTCCGCCATCACCAGGCCGCCGGCCGGCTCGTAGCCCACCACCTCGTCGTCCCGGATCCGGTACCCGGGGTGGCGGGCGCGGGCCTCGTCGGCCGTCAGGCGCTCGAAGTCGAGCCCGGCTCGTGCCGCGACGGTGGCGGTGGCGGTCACGAAGTCGCCCCACCGTTCGTCGACCGAGTCAGCGCCGGGGGCGATGATGAGCCCGCCGGTGTCGTGCAGGAGTCGCTGATCACCGAGGGCTTCGAGCTCTCGCCAGAGTTCGTGGCTCCGGCGGGCCGACGGTACGTAGTGGTCGCCCTCACCGACGGCCAGGCGGGTCACCCGCGTCTCGGCGTGGGAGGACCCGAGGTCGTGGGGCGGATCGTGGCGGTCGATGGCGACCACGTCGAGACCGAGCCGGGCGGCGTAGTGCGCGGTCGCCGAACCGAACGCGCCGAGTCCGACGATCGCGAGGTCGTGGGTCCGGGTGGGGCGAACCATCGCGCCGACGGTAGTCGGGTGTGGCAGGCTCCTCGCCATGGCCAAGTGTGCGTTCATCGGACTGGGGGTCATGGGCTATCCCATGGCCGGGCATCTCGTGGCGGCCGGCCACGACGTGACCGTGTACAACCGAACCGGCGCCCGTGCCGAAGCGTGGGTCGAACAACACGGCGGTGCGATGGCTGTGACGCCCGCCGCGGCAGCCGAGGGTGCCGACTTCGTCTTCTTGTGCGTCGGCGATGACCCTGACGTCGCCGCGGTCGCGACCGGCGACGACGGCGTCTTGTCGACGATGGCGTCGGGCGCGGTGTTGGTCGATCACACGACCGCGTCCGCCGACGTCGCGAGGCGGGTGCACGCCGCGGCGGCCGAGCGCGGGGTCGGGTTCGTCGATGCGCCGATCTCAGGTGGTCAGGCCGGCGCGGAGAACGGGGTGTTGACGGTGATGTGCGGCGGTGACCAGGTCGACTTCGATCGCGCCGCGCCCGTGATCGACGCCTACAGCCGGGCCTGCAACCTGCTGGGCGGTCCCGGCTCGGGTCAGCTCACCAAGATGGTCAACCAGATCTGCATCGCCGGGCTGGTGCAGGGCCTCTCCGAAGGCATCAACTTCGCGCAGCAAGCGGGGCTCGACGTCGGCGGCGTGGTCGAGACGATCTCCAAGGGCGCGGCGGGGTCCTGGCAGATGGAGAACCGGGCCCAGACGATGGCCGACGGGGTCTTCGACTATGGCTTCGCGCTCGATTGGATGCGCAAGGATCTGCGGATCTGCTTCGAGGAAGCCGAACGCAACGGCGCCCCGCTGCCGATCGCGCAGATCGTCGACGGCTACTACGCCGAACTCCAGGAGCAGGGGCTCGGCCGCTGGGACACCAGCACCCTGATCCACCGCCTGCGCGACTGAAGGCGGCGCCCGTAGGACGAGCGATCTGCGAGCGAAGCCCGCAGGACTAGCGAGGCGCGGCGTCGATGCGATCGGCGATGACCCGCCACACGTCGGGATCGAGGCCGTACCCGATGTGGGTGGAGCCGACCTCGATGTTCTCGGCGTCGGGAGTCTGCTGGTCGACGCAGGAGAGCCAGTCGACGATGCCGTCGCGCCGGCTGTAGATCGAGGTCACCGGCATCGTGAGGGGATCGGCAGACCGTTCGGCGATGAGCGTCTCGATGTACTGCAGCTCGGTCTCGTCGTAGACCCGAGACGCGCTGGTGTGGCGAGGGCCGCCGAGCGGTGAGCCGAAGCTGATCACCGCGGCGACGAGGTCCTGGTTCTCGCGGGCGGTCTCGCGGGCGACGATGCCGCCGAGGCTCCAGCCGACGAGGATCGGCAGGTGATCGGCGCGGTCGGCGATGCGTTCGAGGGTCGGCGTGAACTGCTCGACCGACGCTTCGACGTCCTTGCCGTGGCGGCCGACGCCCCAGCCGTGGGCTCGATGGCCGATCGCTCGGAGGTAGCCGCGCAGCGGGTACATGACCGTGTCGGTCGTGCCGAAGCCGGGCAACAGGATGACGTCGCGCGGGTTCTCGGTCCGGCGAGCGAGTCGCGGGGACTTGGCCAGGAGACGAAGCGGTTGGAGGCCGGCGCGGAGTTCGCCGAAGCGGGCGGCGGACGACGGTGGCCGGAGGGGGCGGTCGGGGAGTGTCGAGGTGGGGGAGACCATGCCCACATCTTGACACTGTCAGGAGGACTTCCGCCTCCGTTGTGTCCTGTGTCACACTCTCGAACCGCACGCCAAGGGGAGGCGCCATGGGGCAGATTCCGACATCGATCGAGCAGGTCGACGCGGCCTGGATGGCCGACGCGCTCGGCCAGTCGATCACCGCAGTCGAGCACGAGCAGATCGGCGAGGGGATCGGTGTCTCGTCCGCGGTGTACCGGTCCTCGTTGACCGGCGGCGATCTCGACTCCGTCGTCGTCAAGCTGCCGGCCCTCGCCGAGGAAGCCGTGTTCACCTCGGCGGTCCTCCGGATGTACATCCGAGAGGTGCGCTTCTTTCAGAACCTCGCCGACCAGAGTCCGATCCGAGTGCCGAAGGGCTACTTCGGTGCAGTCGACGAGGAGACGAGCGCGTTCGTCCAGGTGATGGAGGACATGGGGTCGATGCGGATCGTCGACCAGAACACCGGTATGTCGATCGACGATGCCAAGCGAGCGATCGACGAACTCGCCCGCTGGCACGCCCAGTGGTGGGGGCAGGCCGACGCGGCCGTCGACCGCGGCGACGCCGTCTGCCTGAGCGACCCCGTGTATCCCGCCGTGCTCCCGATGGTGTTCGCCGAGGGCTGGGAGAAGGTCAACGCCGAGATGGATGTCGATCCGGTCATCGCTGCGGTGGGACCGGGGTGGTCGGAGTGGATGCCGGGTGCGCTCGCGGGGCTCGCCGGCGCCCCGAACACGGTGATCCACGGCGACTACCGCGCCGACAACATCTTGTTCGACGACGACGACAACGTCGTGCTGCTCGACTTCCAACTCACCGGGCGGGGGAGCGGGAGCTACGACCTCGCCTACTTCATCACCCAGTCGTTGGCGCCCGAACTCGCGGCCACCCACGAGACGGCGTTGTTCAACCGCTGGATCGACGGTCTCATCAGTGCCGGTGTGCCCGAGGGGGAGACCACGGGGCTCTGGGATCGGTACCGCGACGCCGCCCTGTTCTGTCTCGTGTATCCGATCGTCGCGTCACGCGGCATGGACCTGTCCGACGAGCGTCAGCACGCGCTGGTCGACAACATGAACACCCGGTTCGTGCGGGCGGTCGATCAGCTGAACCTCGCCGACCTTCTCTGACTCACAGGGCGAGCAGATCGGGCGCCCGTCGATCGACGAGTGCCTTCAGCTCGGCGCCGAGGTCGGGTCGATCGTCCGGGTTCAGCCGATATGCGGGACCATAGAGGCTGATCGCGGCCAGGGGATCGGTGTCGGCGACGACGACCGCCAGGCCGTTGACCTCGAGGTCGAGGGCCTGGTCGGTCCAGGCGTAGCCGGTCGCGAGGGTCGCCGCCCGCTGGCTGGTCAGCTCGCCGGGGTCGGTGACCGTCAGGTGCGTCGGGCGGGCCAGCGCCCCGGTCACGTAGGAGCGATGGCGCTGATCGGACCAGTTCGCCATGAGGGCCAGGCCGGGCGCGACCACATGGAACGGCAACCGCTCGCCGGTCGGGTCGGGGACCTGGACCGCGGACGGTCCGGGTACATGGGTGAGGTAGTGCGCTCCCGTCGGTGTGTCGACGGTGAGCGCCGCGCTCTCGCCGAACCGTTGCACGCACTCGACGAGCAGCGGTCGGAGGCGATCCTCGAGTCCGGCGCGGGGCGCTTCGCCCGCAGGCACCAGCGTGGCGAGGGCGGGGCCGCTGCTCAGGGTGCCGTCCTGGTTGCGGCGCAGCATCCCGAGCTCGACGAGTTGGCCGGCCAGGCGGGACACCGTCGAGCGAGGCAGGTCGCTGCGTCGACCGAGTTCGCGCACGCCGACCGCATCGTCGGACGCCGCCACCAGCTGCAACAGGTGGAAGGCGCGGTCGATGCTCGACGTCGGTGTGATCGCCGACACGGTCGGTCTGGTCGTTGACGGAGCGGGGGAGGAACCCATACGCTGACCGTACCATGCAGCAGGACGTCCCACTGGGTAGGACACCCGATTTCTATCACTATGTCGAGCACCCGCTCGCGTCGGCCGACCTCGACCGCGGCTTCGCCCGTCTTCGCTGGGCCGACGGCGTCCAGCTCGACGCGTACGCCCTCTGGCTGTTCGAGAACCAGATGGGCGACGTCACCATCGAGGAACGCAGCCGCGAGATGAAGTTCGATCCCGCGGACCTGCCGGGTGACGATGTGCTCACCGGGGTGACCGTGGCGCCCGACGGCGACCTGCACGCCGAGTGGGCCGACGGCAGCCGTTCGGTGCACCACAGCGGTTGGCTGCGGCATGTCGCCGAGGCTCAGCACCGCCCGCAGGCGTTCATGCCCGAGCCGGTCGAGTGGACCACCGCCGAGTTGCCCGCCCCGCCGACCCACGATGGTCCGGCGGCCCTCGTCGACGACGACGCGCTGCTTGGGTTCCTGCACGACGCGGTCCGCTACGGCTTGGCTCGGCTCGAGAACCTCCCGATCGACAAGGCGACCCTCCCCGCGCTCGGCGAGCGCATCGGGGCGCTGCGCGACACCAACTTCGGCGTCACGTGGCCGGTGAGCGTCGACATCAAGCCGACGTCGACCGCCAACACGCCGCTGCCGCTGCCTCCCCACACCGACCTGCCGACCCGCGAAACCCCGCCCGGGTTCCAGATGCTGCACTGTCTGGTCAACACGACGACCGGCGGCCTGAGCACCATGGCCGATGGCCACGCGGTGGTGCGGCGGCTCCGCGAGGAGTACCCGGATGACTACGACGCGCTGTGCACGCTCGACTGGGTGTTCTTCAACCGCTCGCCCCACCACGACCATCGCTGGGCCGGTCCGCTGATCGACCACGGCGCGCCCGGGATGCCGCTGACGATTCGGGCCTTCCATCCGGTGCGCGGCTTCCCCGACATGGCCGTCGAGGATCAGCCCCGCGCCTACGCGTCGTTGCGGCGCTTCAGCCGGGTCGCCGGCTCCGACGAGTTCCAGATGCGGTACGCGTTCCGGCCCGGCGATCTCGTGCTCTTCGACAACCGTCGCACCCTGCACGGCCGCACCACGATCGACGAGACCGGCGGCGTGCGAGAGTTGCACGGCACCTACATCGACCACGACGAGATCTACTCCCGTACCCGGGTGTTGACCCGTCACCGAACCCAACGCGAGCTCGGGCTCGCCTAGCCAGAACTGCTTTCCAGAGGGGAATCAACCATGCCCAGCGTCTTCATCACCTGCGCCGTGACCGGCGGCGGCGACACCGTCGGCAAGTCGCCGCACGTCCCGGTCACGCCCGAGCAGATCGCGAACTCCGCGATCGAAGCGGCCAAGGCGGGGGCTGCGGTGGTGCATTGTCACGTGCGCGACCTCGACACCGGCGCCCAGAGCCGTGATCTCGATCTGTACAAGGAGCTCACCGATCGGATCCGCGAGTCCGACACCGATGTCGTGCTCAACCTCACCGGCGGCACCGGTGCCGACCTCACCCTCGGCGGCGTCGAGAACCCGCTGCCGCTGAGCGCCGAGGGCACCGACATGGCCGGGGCGACCGAACGCATGGCCCACATCCGTGAGTGTCTCCCCGAGATCGCCACCATCGACATGGGCACGATGAACTTCGGCGAGGGCGACTACATCATGACGAACTCGACGAGCCAGCTCGACGAGATCGCCCGCCAGTTCCAGGACCTGCCCGTGCAGCCCGAGCTCGAGTGCTTCGACACCGGCCACCTCTGGTACGCCAAGAACCAGGAGGAGCGGGGCCTCTACGAGGGCAAGACGATGAACGCCCAGCTCTGCATGGGTGTCCCGTGGGGTGCCCCCGACGACATGAACACCCTGATGGCGATGGTCAACAACGTGCCGTCGCACTGGCACAAGTCGGCGTTCTCGATCGGTCGCCGTCAGCTCGAGTACGTCGCCGCGGCGGCGCTGGTCGGCGCCAACATCCGGGTTGGGCTCGAGGACAACCTGTACCTCTCCAAGGGGGTGAAGGCGACCAACGCGATGCTGGTCGAGCGGGCCACGGTCATCCTCGAGGGCATGAACTTCAACATCATGGGCCCCGACGAGGTCCGGGACATGCTCGACCTCAAGAAGGTCGGCTGAGCCCCCACCGCGAAGGAGTGGCCATGGACAACCACGCCGCCGTCATCGGCGCGGGCGTCATCGGGTCGGCGTGGGCCGCCCGGTTCGCCCTGCACGGCATCGACGTCACGGTCAGCGACCCGAACCCCGAGGCACCCCGCATCATCGACGAGGTCCTCCAGAACGCACGCGCCTCCTGGGCCGATCTCGGCCTTCCCGAGCCCGACGAGGGTTCGATCACCGTCGTCGGTTCGATCGCCGATGCGGTCGACGGGGCCGGTCACGTCCAAGAGAGCGCCCCGGAGAACCCGGCGATCAAGGTGCCGATCCTCGAACAGATCGCGGCGGCCTGTCCGGCCGACACCGTGATCGCCTCGTCGACCTCGGGCATCAAGCCCTCCGACCTTCAACCGACGATCGCCAATCCCGAGCGGATGGTCGTCGGCCACCCGTACAACCCGGTGTACCTCGTTCCGGTGGTCGAGGTCGTCGGCGGCGAGCTGACGTCGACCGCCGCGATCGACACCGCGATGGCCACCTACGAGGCCATCTCGATGAAGCCGGTCCACGTACGGGTCGAGATCGACGCCTTCATCGGCGACCGACTCCTCGAGGCGGTCTGGCGCGAGGCGTTGTGGCTGGTCAACGACGGGGTCGCCACCACCGAGGAGATCGACGACGTCATCCGCTACGGCTTCGGCCTTCGGTGGGCGCAGATGGGGCTGTTCGAGACCTACCGGATCGCCGGCGGTGAGGGTGGCATGGCGCACTTCATCCGTCAGTTCGGTCCCTGCCTCGAATGGCCGTGGACGAAGCTGATGGACGTGCCGGAGCTCACCGAGGACCTGGTGCAGACGATCGCCGACCAGTCCGACGCCCAGTCCGGTGCTCACTCGATCCGTGAGCTCGAACGCATCCGTGACCGAAACGTGGCCGGCATCATGCGCGCGCTCGAGGCCAACGACTGGGGCGCGGGCACGACGCTCCGGAAGCAGCGCAAGCGTCTCGGCTAGTCCGTGTCGGCTTCGATTTCGCGCACGTGCCGCAGCCACAACCCTCCGCCCGGGTGGGGCATCGGGGTGTAGCTGCGGTGGCCGAGGAGTCGCTGCACACGCGGTGAGCGGTCGTCGAGCTCGCCGAGGGCGAAGTCGAGGGCACAGGCCTCCTCGGGGGTCAACCACCCCGCCACGAAGCTGAGGTGCATCGCCTTGCGCCACCGATCGGTGGTCGTGTTCGCCCCGCCGCCGTGGCTGACATAGCCCGAGTACACGAGCGCATCGCCTGGTCCGAGTTCGGCGGGCACCGTCTCGTGATCGACGCGGTAGTCGAGTTCGGTCCAGGTGTGACTGCCCGGCACGACGCGGGTCGCGCCGAGTTCCTCGGTGACGTCGTCGAGCCCGATCATCGTGCTGAGTGTGATGTCGACGACGTCGGGCCACGAGCTGCGGACGTACTCCCACCAGTTGTCGGCGTCGCGGTGGAGGCCTTGGGCCGGTTCGCCCGGACCGATGTACATGATCTGACCGGTGTTGACCCAGTAGGAGCCGCAGTGGGGGAGCAGGATCGCGTCGGCGATCGCGGCGAACACCTCGTTGTCGAGCATGGTGAAGAAGGCATCGTCGAGGCGGGCGAGCGACGAGAACCGCACCGTGTTGGCCCCGACGAACGCGGCGCCCGCCTGGCCCATGCCCTGGGTGGCGGTGCCCGGCGGGAACTCAGGGGCTCTGCGGTCGGCCGCTGCTCGCATCGCGTTGATCGTGGTGCGGTCGAATATCGCTTCGACGATGAACCCGCCGTCGGTTCGGTACGCCTCGAGCATCGTCTCGAGGGGTGCGTCGGCGGCGAAGCGCGTGAGCGCCAGCGGTGACATGTTCGGTACTCTCGCGCACATGGGCATGCCGTACACGCCCGAGATGCTCGGGCTCGACATCGACGAGATTGACGCTCGTCTCGAGGCGGGGCTGAACCTGCCGACGCACTGCTACACCGACCCGGCCGTGCACGAGTTCGAGATGGCCACGATCTTCGACCGGTCATGGCAGTACTTCGCCCCACGGGTTCGGCTCGCCGAGCCGGGTGCGGTCGTCGTCGGCGACATCGGTCGGGTGCCGGTCATCGTCTCTCGAGCACGCGATGGTTCGCTCCACGGCTTCGTCAACGCCTGCCGTCATCGTGGGTACCGGCTGGTCGACGCCGACACGAGCTGCACCAAGATCCAGTGCGCCTACCACCACTGGATCTATGACCTCGACGGCACCCTCGCTCGCGCCCCGAAGGCCGATCACGACCTTCGGATCGTGTCGGACGACATCGCGCTGCATCCGGTTTCGGTCGCCGAGTGGGGCCACGCGATCTGGGTCAATCCCGATCCAGGGGCACCGGGGTTTCTGGAGTCGCACCCCGAGCTCGAGTCGTCCGCTGCACGGCTCGGGATCGATCATGATCTCGACCGGTACCGCCCGTACCATCGGTCGGTCACCACCCAGGCCGCGAACTGGAAGCTCTGGTACGACAACGGCACCGAGTGTTACCACTGCCCAACGGTGCACCGCGACTCCTTCGGTGCCGCCTACGACACCGCCAACGGGTTCGCGGGCCAGTTCGAGGCGACGACGCACTACGGCAGCCACTTCGAGCCGACGCGATCGGGGGACGGGTCGATGGTCGGTGGCGGCTACCGGTCGTTCCAGACCTTCCCGGGCACCCAGTACATCCAGCAAGACGGCATCATGATCATGGCGCGGGCCGTTCCGACCGGCCCCGGCGAGATGATCTTCGTGGCCGACTATCTGGCCGAGCGCGGCACCCCCGACGACGTGGTCGACGAGTGGGTGAAGCTCTGGGAGCTGACGTACGCGGAGGACGCCGAGGTCGTCGAGAAGATCCAGGTGAATCTCGAGAGCGGACGGGTCACCGAGCTGCGGTATGTCGAGGGCCTCGAGGACGTCTCCCGGTTCTTCCACGGGCTGACATGGAGCGCCTACAAGCGAGCCCTCGCCGGCTGAGTTGGTTCAACCAAGTGAGATGGTCTCGGTCGACTCCGCCACGGCGCGGACCGCAGCCGCGGAGTAGGCCATCGGCAGCAGGGTGCATGCGGCCCACGCATCGCGCTGGTCGAGGTCGTGGCCGCTACCGCGCACTCCACTGACCCCGTGGGGGACCACCCAACCGGAGTTGTCCCAGTCGCCGATGTCGAAGACGTAGCGGGCGCACGAGCTGAGATAGCAGCGCATGCCGTGGAGCGGTGCCACACCGCCGGCCCGCACCGTCTCACCGTCGCCGGCGACGCCGATCACGGGTGGGTGCAGGTCGGCGGCGTCCGGGATCCCGAGCGCGAGTGGGTGGGGGCTGAGCATCAGGTGGTGGTCGTCCCATCGCCAGGCCTGGGGGTCGTCCCCGTGGTCGGCGGCGAGGGCCGCGGCGGCGTCGTCGAGCACGCCGGCGAGGACGGTGTCGAGGGCGTCCTGATCGTCGATACCCGAAAGGAGTTCCCAGCCGCCGACGGTGAGCAGGATCGTCGCCGCGTCGAACTGCATACGGCTGGCGTCGAGCGCACGAGGG
>CAZEML010000002.1:0-21281 GCA_964513285.1 uncultured Candidatus Nemicrothrix sp. | reverse complement strand
GCGCCGTCCAGCCCCGACCGTTGTGCCACCTCGGCGGCCCAACCCTGACGGAACGCGTGGTAGGCGACCGCCGCACCGCTGTCGGCGGTGACCTCGTGATCCCACGCGGTGATCGCATCGCGCGCCGCTCGGCCCAACGGAGTCGCGGGTTCGAGCCGTTCGACGACCGCCACGATCTTGGCGGCGGCGAGCGAGCGGACGTCGGCGTGGATCGCCGCCATGTCGTCGACGGTCGCGGCGTCGAGGCCGGCGAGGCGATCCACGATGCGGTCGTGGCGGGAGGGCCCGGCGAAGTCGAGCGAGATGTACGGGCCGTCGTCGCTGACCCGGTTGTTGGCGGTGACGAGGTAGCCGCGTTCGGGGTTGCGCCAGTGCTGGAGTTGCTCGAACGGCACCGGCTCGAGCCCGTCCCAGGCATGGGCGTCGTCGCCGGGTACGGGGGTCCAGCGGTTCGCCGGCGGTCGTTCGATGATGCGGCCGCGGATCTTGAACGAGATGTTCCCGGCCGTGTCGGCGGTGAGCAGGTTGTTGGCGGGGATGACCCAGTGGCGGACCGCTTCCTCGAATTCGTCACACGACGTCGCCGTGAGCATCGGAGCCAGGCACTCGAAGGTCGAGTCCGGGGTCAGGCCGGTCCAGTTGGCGCTCAGCACGGAACCGCCGGCGTCGAGATCGCCGAGGACGTACGGCCCGCGCGGGGTCATGCCGGTGGCGACTTCGACCGCGTCGCCGTCTCGAACGACGATCGTCTCGACGCGGCGGTCGACGACGTCGTCGGCCGACTCCACGAACACATCGGTGTCGTCGGCCATCGCGTGGGTGATGCACCACGCCACGTCCGCGTTGTGGCCGAAGTGAGCGAAGCCCGGCACCCCGGGGAAGGAGAGACCGATGACGTCGAACGTGTCACAGGCCATGTGGAACTGCAGGTAGACGTTCGGGAACTCGATCCCGCGATGCGGGTCGCCGGCGAGCAGGGGCGCGCCCGATGCGGTGCGCGACCCGTGCACCGCCCAACTGTTCGACGCTCCGTCGACGTCGGGGACGCCGGCCAGATCCTCGACGGCGGAGGCGAGCGCCTCGGCCGCACCCTCGAGTAGGTCGATCGTCGGCCCCGAGGCCGGGACCATCGGCGTGGCCCGGCCGGGCTCGCCCCGCATGGCCGCGGTGAGTTCTGGTCCGGCGGCCCGCAGCACCGCGCCCCGCCACAGCTTGCGCATCAAGGTGCCCATGAACACGTGCCGCACCTTGTAGACGGCGCTGCAGTGCCAGGGCTCCCACGCAGCAGGGCCGAACGGGTGATGGTCGAACTCCGCGGGCAGGTCGTCGCCATGGTCGGCGAGCCAGCGGTTGACGCCCCGCGCGTACGCCTCGGTCATCGCCTTGGCCTCGTCGCTCAGCCCGTCCCAATCACGGCGAGCGGCGCGCTCGATGCCGATGCGTCGAAAGAACGTGTCCTCTCGCAAGCCGGCCGCTCCCACGACCTCTGACCACCGGCCCGCGGCCTTGAGCCGGTCGTACTCCATCTGCCAGAACCGATCCGCCGCGGCGCAGTAGCCCTGCGCTTCGAACGCGGCAGCGGCGTCCGGAGCATCGACGTGGGCGATGCCCCACCGGTCGCGGGTGATCGTGATGTCCACGCCCTGGCCTCCTCGGTCGGCGGTCCGCTCACTCTCGCGCACGAGCGGCCCAGGGCGGGGATCAGCCGGTGACCGACAACTCGAGTGGGATCCGGATCAGATCGAAGTCGAGGGTGAGCGGGTCGTTGATGCGCGTGAAGTAGAGGTGCGGTGTCGTTCCGACCGTGTCGAAGCTTGCGCTCGCACTGCCGTGGTCGATGAGCGTCCCGTACGGCTCCCACGGCGGCGTGTCGGTCGTGAACACGAACTCCGCGGGACGTACGAGCACCGGATCGGACCAGGTGAGGAGATCGCGGGAGAAGAGGAGGTAGTGGCCGTTCGTGCCGAACTGGGCGAAGCCGCCGCTGGCGATGAACAACTCGAGGTCGTCGCTCCACACCAGCCCGCTGATCGGGGCCGGGCCCACGCGGGCACAACGCGGGCCGTCGGCGCCGGCCGCGTCGTCGGCGTAGGCGTCGACCGCGGTGATCGTGAAGTCCTCACCATCCCACCCCCGCCAGGCGGTGGGGTCGTCGAGGTCGGTGGTGCGGAAGAGGCAGGAGTACTGGGCGTTGTCGGTCCGGGACTCGTCGAGCTGAACGATCATCACGTGGGACCCATCGGGGTGGGCGACGATGTTGCTCGGCTGCCAGCGGGCACCGAACCCCGCGTCGTGTTCGTAGCGACCGCTCGGCGAGGCGACGAGCCCGCCGGTCCGCTCGAAGGTGGCGCCACCGTCGTCGGAGCGAGCCGTGGTGAGTTCGACCAGCTGGCACGAGAAGTCGTCGAGGGTGCAGCGGTCGCCGTCGGGAGTGATGACCATGCGCATCTCGGTGGCATCGAAGGACGAGTCGGCGATGGCGTTCACGCCGAAGTCGATCGTCGAGCCGATCGCGACCGCGACCGTCAGCGAGGTGGCCTGCGTCGGGTCGGCATCGGACAGCGCGGCAGACCAGACCTCGACGCCATCGACTCGCAGATCGACGAGAACCCCGTCGCCGCCGACACCGACCTTGGTGGCATCGAGATCGACGACGAGCTCGCCGTCGCGGTCGCTGATCCATCGGCTGACGGCGTCGCAGCCGGTGTCGGGGTGCCCGCCCCAGAAGTCGACGAGGCAGAGCCCGCCTGCCGTGAAACCAGCATCGGTGGGAGCCATGTCGGCCACGGTGCCATCGGCACTTCGGGCGAGTTGGTGCCACACGATCGGGCTGGCCGTGTTGAGCCGGTCGCGTCGGCTGTCGGCCAGCTCCGACTCCCAGCCGTGGAACTCGTTGTGGATCACGGCGTGCACCGTCGAGCCGTCGACGTAGGTCGCGGCGAGCCACTCGTGGTGCGCGTGGGCGGCGGGGTCGTTGTCGAACTCGGCGACGAGGATCGGCGCGCAGTCGACGGTGAGCGACTCGAAGTCCGGCCCGACCAGGCGGTGGTTGAGCGGGTGGGCCAACGTCAGTGACACGGTGTCGTCGACGCGGAAGGCACGGGTGGGGAGATCAGGTCGGGCGTCCGTCCCACAGGCGCTCTCGCTGTAGTCGAAGACGAGTTCTTCCTCGCCGGTGACCGTGACCTTGATGTCGGGCAGTGGTGGAACCGTGGTCGTGGTCGTCGTCGGTGCCGAGGTGGTGGTCGTGGTCGGCGCCGCGCTCGTGGTCGTCGGGGAGTCGCCGGCTGACTCGGCGCCGTCGGATCCACCGCCACACGCGGCGGCGAACAGCGCGAAGCCGACGAGCAGTGTCGTTCGGGTTCGGATCACGGCTGGACGGTAGCCCGCTGCCGAAGACCGTCGAGGAACAGGTCGACGAGCGCGTCGAAGCTCGCGTCGTGATCGCCGCGCCCGAGTGCGTCCGCGCTCTGCAGGGTGGCGAAGCCGTGCAGCGACGCCCGGAGGGCGCGCCCGGCGCGTCGAGCGTCGCGGTCGGTCAGCCCGTAGTGGGCGAGGATCGCGTCCATGGTCTCGACGGCGCCGATGCCGGCCGAGCGCCGCTCGGGTCGAGCGACGGTGCGGAGGGTGAGGTCGTAGCGGCCGGGATGGGCGAGGGCCCAGCGCCGGTAGGCGGCGGCGAACGCTCGCACCGCATCATCGCCGGCGACACCGATGGCGGAGTCGCGCAGGGTGTTGCCGAAGTCGGCGGTGGCGGCGATCGCGAGATCGTCGAGGAGACCTCCGAGGCCGGCCACGTGGCTGTACAGCGAGGGTGGCTGCACCTCGAGGAGATCGGCCACTGCCTTGAGGCTCACGCCGTCGACGCCCTCGCGGTCGAGCACCGAGAACCCGGCTCGCATGACGTCGTCGTGATCGAGTCCACGCTTGCGGGCCATGCCGAGAGGGTAGGACTTGAATCACCATAGATCAATGTCTAATCTCATTAGGCAGAGTTCCGACCGCAACCCAGGTGCGGATCGCACACGAGGAGCAGCCCATGAGCGAGCGCTACACGATCATCTCCGCCGACTCCCACGCCGGCGGCAACATGGCCGCCTACGAGGAGTACCTCCCCGCCGAATGGCGCGACGCGTACGACGAGTGGCGCGGCGGCTACAAGAACCCGTACCGCGACCTGCAAGACGACGGCCGCACCCGCAACTGGGACAACGAGCGGCGGGTCAGTGAGCAGTACGCCGACGGTGTGGTCGCGGAGATCACCTTCCCCAACACCGTGCCGCCCTTCTACCCGACCGGTGCGCTGCTGGCCCGCTCACCCAAGGACGGTGAGGACTTCCGCCGCCGCAAGGCCGGCCTCGAGTGCCACAACCGTTGGCTTGCCGACTGGTGCGGCGAGTACCCCGATCAGCGCCGCGGTCTCCCGCAGATCTTCCTGGAGGATCTCGACGACGCGATCAAGACCCTGACCTGGGCGGCGAACGAGGGATTCAAGAGCTTCCTCATGCCTCATGTCGCGCCCGACGTCGACCTGCCCGGCCTCTGGTCGCCCGAGTGGGATCGGCTCTGGGCCGCGGTGCAGGACCTCGACCTGGTCGTCACCCAGCACGGCGGCAACGGCACGCCCGACTACGGCAAGGATCCGGCGTCGGGCGTCATCTTCTTGATGGAGGTGCCCTTCTTCGCTCACCGCAACCTCGCCCACCTGACGATGAGCGGCGTGTTCGAACGCTTCCCCAACCTGAAGTACGTCATGACCGAGCAGGGCGTCGCGTGGGCCGTCGAGGAGCTGCGTCGGATGGACGCCTACCACGCCCAGATGAAGCACGGCCGCGTCGGCGAACTCGGCTTCTCCGCGGACATCGTCTTGCCGCTGAAGCCGAGCGAGTACTTCGATCGCAACGTCTGGATCGGTGCGTCGTTCCCGTCGCCGGGCGAGGCCGAGGCGATGAAGGTGCTCGGCACCCACAAGATCATGTGGGGTTCGGACTACCCGCACCACGAGGGCACCTACCCGTACAGCACCGAGTCGCTGCGCCGGGCCTTCCACTCGTGGGACGAGGCCGAGATGAAGCAGGTCCTCAGCGAGAACGCGGCCCACGTGTACTCGTTCGACCTCGACGCGCTGGCGCCGCTGGCCGCCGAGCATGGTCCCACGATCGACGAGGTGAAGGTGCCGCTGGACGGCATCCCGAAGGGCGCCACCAGCCCCGCGTTCTTCAAGGCCTGACGCTCGTGGCGTCGGGCCCGATGGGCAAGGCCTGACGCTCGTGGCGTCGGGCCCGATCACCGGGTGAAGCGCGCGTCTCACGCTCTGCGAAAAAAGGTGGGGGAGTTTCGCACGCAGGGGTAGCGCAACTTGGGCCCGGGGTAATATCCTGCCGATCAGGAAAAACGCATCTGACGATGTGTCAGTTCCAGAAGGTGTCCGAATTGGGGGATTCGGACGATGACGGCGCTGCCCTACGGGGCGGCGCCGTCGTCGCGTCTGGGCTCGGACGGCTCGACCGCCCGAGCTGCGTCTGGGCTCGGACGGCTCGACCGCCCGAGCTGCGTCGGGGCACGGGTTTGAGTGGCGGCGTCGTGACCGATCAGACTCGGCGCCGTGACGACACCACCTGCGGCGTACGACGGCTTCGACGGCGAGGTCGGCCGGATCTTCTCGACCTCCGAACCCGACTGGCCGACCTTCCCGACCGCGCCCGACGGCGCGCCGAACGTGATCGTGATGCTGGCCGACGACCTCGGGTTCGCCGACCTGGCCTGCTACGGCTCCGAGATCGACACGCCCAACCTCGACGCGCTCGCGGCCGGTGGTGTTCGCTACACGAACTTCCACGTCAACCCGATGTGCTCGCCGACGCGAGCGTCGATGCTCACCGGGCTCAACCACCACATGGCCGGCATGGGGCACGTCGCCCACAGCGACCCGGGGTTCCCCGGCTACACCCACGAGTTGCGCGACGACGCGGTCACCATGGCCGAGCTGTTCCGCGACAACGGCTGGGCGTCGCTGATGGTCGGCAAGTGGCATCTGTGCAAGGACGCCCACCTGTCCGACGCCGGACCCCGCCACAGCTGGCCGCTGCAGAAGGGGTTCGAGCGGTACTACGGGATCCTCGACGGCTTCACGAACTTCCATCAGCCGCACCGGCTCTACGAGGACAACCATCACATCCCGGTCGATCGATACCCCGACGACTACTACTTCACCGACGATCTCACCGATCAGGCGATCCACATGATCGACGAGGTCCGGGCCTCCGATCCGACGAAGCCGTTCTTCATGTACTTCTCCCACGGTGCGGTGCACGCCCCGCTGCAGGCGAAGGCCGCCGACATCGAGAAGTACCGCGGTGCCTACGACGCCGGGTGGGACGAGATCCGTCGTCAGCGCTATGAGCGCCAGCTCGAGATGGGCGTCATCCCTGCGCACACGCAGCTTCCGCCCCGCAACACCGAGACGGGCCACGCGGTTCAGCCGTGGGACGAGCTGACCGACGACGAGAAGCGGATCTTCGCCCGCTACATGGAGATCTTCGCCGGCATGGTCGACAACATCGACCAGAACCTCGGACGCCTTCGGGCCCATCTCGAGGCGATGGGGGAGTGGGACAACACGATCGTCGTCTTCACCTCCGACAACGGTGGTTCCCGCGAAGGGCAGGAGCTCGGGACGTCGGCGTACTTCCGCACCCTGGTCAGCCAGACCCGACAGAACAGTCTCGACTCGGTCGATCTCGACCTGCCCAACCTCGACGCCATGGGCGGCCCGACCAACCTGCCGCACTATCCGATGGGATGGGCGATGGTGTCGAGCACCCCGTTCCGGCTCTACAAGATCAACACCCACCAGGGCGGGCACCAGGTGCCGTTCATCGTGCACTGGCCGGCCGGACTCGACGGCGGCGGCGCAACCCGCGCCCAGTACCAACACATCACCGATCTGCTTCCCACGCTCGCGGAGCTGTGTGGCGTCGACGTGCCGAGCGAGAAGCACGGGCGACCGGTCCCGACCCCGGCCGGCTCGTCGATGGTGCCGACCCTGGCGAACGGCGACGCGCCCACCACTCATCCCGAGCAGTACTACGAGCAGATCGGGCATCGCGGCTTCTACCGAGACGGCTGGTCGGCCGTGACCTGCCGCCAGCCGCGACGTTCGTTCGCCGAGGAGCAGTGGGAGCTGCACAACCTGCACGACGACCCGACCGAGACGGTCGACCTGGCTGCCGAGCATCCCGAGAAGCTGCGGGAGCTCCAAGCGGCATGGGAGGAGGCCGCCTGGGCCAATCAGGTCTTCCCGCTCGACGAGGGCAACTACGTCAAGATGATGAGTCAGCCGCCATGGAACGCCCGGTTGGCCGAACCGGTCGTGTTCCGCCCCGGCATGCCGACCGTCGAGCGGTGGCGTTCGCTCCAGCTGATCTCGAGCCGCAGCTTCCGGGTCGACGTCGAGGTCGATGTCGAGTCCGGCGACGACGGGGTGCTCGTCGCCCACGGCGATCAGGGCGGCGGCTACTCGCTCGCCCTCGACGACGGCCGACTCGTCTTCGCCCACAACGGCTACGGCGAGATGACGGTGGTCGACTGTGGCCCGGTCGGCGCCGGGCATCACACCGTGACGCTCGACGTCACCGACGTCGGCGACGTCACCTGGGAACCGCGCGTATTGCTCGACGGCGCCGTCGTCGGGGAGGCGGGCCAGGTTCCGCGGTTGATGGCGATGGCACCGTTCGAAGGGATCGACATCGGCATCGACCGTCGGTCGCCGGTCAACTGGGATCTCTACGAACGCAAGGGCCCCGCCCCGTTCAGCGGCACGATCCACACCGTCAGCTACATCCCCGGCGACCTGGCCCCCGACAACGGCAGCCAGTACCTCGAGATGCTCAAGGAGATGGGCACCAAGTACGAGTAGGCGCGGTGACATGGCGGCGACCCGAGAGGCCGCCGTAGCATCGCGGCATGGGCATCAGCTTTGTGGATCCACGCGGCGAGTCGGCGGTCGAACCAGTGCCGTACGAGCTCGCCACCAACTTGGAACCCGGAACGACGGTCGGGTTGTTGGCGAACGGCTTCCCCGACTCGGTCGAGTTCCTCGACGCGGTCGGCGACGCGATCGCCGCGCTGCGGCCCGACATCCAACTCGCCCGCTGGAACAAGGGCGATGCCTCCGCGATCGCCGGCGACGCGATGCTCGACGAGATCCAGCAGGAGTGCACGGCGGTCGTCGCCGCCTACGGCCATTGAGGCAGTTGCACGACCGGCACCGTGCGTGACGGCATCAATGCAGCTCTGCGAGACATTCCGGCGGTAGCGCTCGTGACCGATGAGTTCTGGGCGCAGGGCGACTTCATCGCCTCGTCGTTCGGCATGCCCGACATCCCTCGGGTACAGCTGCCGCATCCGGTCGCAGGCACCGGGGCCGACAACCACCGCATCGTCGCCGAGAAGGTCGCGTCGGAGATCGTCGCCGCGCTCGAGCACGACCGATGAGCGGGCTCCTCACCGCCGACGACGAGGCGGCCGCGCTCGAACAGCTCCACGAACTCGGGTGCACCGATGGACTCCCCGTCGTGATCCCGACCCCCGAGCGGGTCGAACGCATGGTGCTCGCCATCGGGCATCCGGCGGAGACGGCGCTCGGCGAGATGGGTCCGCTCCAAGGCGTGTGCACGGTCGAGAAGCTCGCCACCGCCGCGGTGATGGCCGGGTGTCTTCCCGACCATGTGCCCGTCCTCGTCGCGGCGGCGCTCGGCGTCATGGATCCCACCTTCGATCTGGCCGAGATGCAGGGCACGACGCACTCGACGGCGCCGCTCATCATCGTGAACGGCCCAGCGGCGGAGATGTGCGGCGTCGCGTCGGGCTACGGCGCCCTCGGTCCCGGACATCGTGCCAACGCCTCGATCGGACGGGCGCTCCGGCTGGCGATGATCAACATCGGCGGCGCTCGGCCCGGGAGTTCTGACATGGCCCTCCTCGGCCACGGCGGCAAGTTCGGCCAGTGCCTCGCCGAAGACGAACAGCACAGCCCGTTCACGCCGCTCCACATGTCCCGTGGATTCGATGCCTCGATGTCCGCGGTCACGGTGATCGGTACCGAGCCGCCGCAGTCGGTCGCGCACACCGCGAACCCCGATGTCGTGCGCTCGACCGAGCGGCTCCTCGACTCGCTCGCCGGTTCGCTCGCCGGTCCGGGTACCAACAACGGCTGGCTCGGCGGCGGCCAGGCGGTCGTCGTCATCACCCCCGACCACATCGGCGAACTGGCGGCCGCCGGACACGACCGTGCCTCGGTCGCGGCGGCGATCGCCGACCGGGCCCAGACGCGAGACGGACGGCCAGCGTTCGAGTCGGCGGACGACGTGCTCGTCGTCGCCGCCGGTGGCGCCGGCCTCTACTCGTACGTGTTCCCGACATGGTGCGCCGGCGGCCACCGGAACCGGGCGGTCACCGTGCCGGTCGAGATCGGACAGGCCTGCGCGATCCCGGGAATGTGAGCGTCACTCGGCGGCGTAGCCGTCGAGGACCTGCTGGAGGAG
Source organism: uncultured Candidatus Nemicrothrix sp. (assembly GCA_964513285.1). Taxonomy (GTDB): domain Bacteria; phylum Actinomycetota; class Acidimicrobiia; order Acidimicrobiales; family Aldehydirespiratoraceae; genus UBA11606. The sequence goes on along the minus strand of CAZEML010000002.1, from coordinate 11,736 downwards.
TTCGCCGAAACGATCGGGATCTTCGATCGCGGCCGGGTCGATCATCACGCCGATGTCGAGACTGCCGTCGTAGGACATGACCGTCGCGTTGCACGCCGCCCCCGCGATGGGGCCGATCGGGTAGCCCGCGTCGACCCGCGCCCCGCCGATGTAGATCGGGAAGGGTGCCCCTCGGATGTTGCTGGTGACGATGTCGATGCGCTTGCCCTGATCTCGGCCGAGTTTGGTCAACATCGCGGTGGGCATCAGGCCGGCGAGCGAACTCACCGCGTCGAGTCCCGGCTCCTCCGCGGCGTCGCTGGGCGCCATCGCATCGTGCAGCGCGGCGAAACGATCGTCGGGTGTGGTGTCGCCGCCGGGTGCCCGCACCTTCACGGGGACGAAGGCGTTGCCGCCGACCCCGGTTCCTTCGCGAGTGCTGCGGACGAACGACATCGCCACCGAGCGCGGAACCGCGTCGTGGTCGGCGTGGTAGGCCATCGCGGCGTCAGCGAGCGCGGTGACATACAGATCGTTGACGGTGCCGCCGCGTCGCTTCGCCGCAGCCTTGGCCGCATCGAGGGGCATCTGGGCGGTGAGGTAGTAGCGCTGGCCGGATCGGCCCGTCCAGAGTTCGGACGTGCTGTCGAGGTACGGGTCGCCGGCGAGTTGGTCGGCGACGGTTCGGAGCGTGTCGAGCGCCTCGCTCCCGGTGCGTTGGGCGCGGGCGGGGTCGGCGCCGATCAACGCCAGCTCAGCTGCCGCCGACTTCATCAAACCGAAGGGCCCGGCGAGCGCGTTGATCAGCACGTCGGCCGTGTCGGTCGGGGGTGGCGGCTCGGCGTTGGCGCGCCGTTCGGCGAGGATCGCATCGAGGTCGACCGGCGCGGGGGCCTCGGTCGTCCGCTCGAGGTCGAGATAGACCTCCGCCATGCGCAGGCTGCCGATACCGTCGGCGACCGCGTGATGGAGGCGAGAGAGCATCGCGCCGCGGCCGTCGGCCAGACCCGTGATCAGCACGATCAGCCATGGTGGCCGACCCTCCGGGAACGGCTCGGCCTGGAGTCGAGCCACGAGATCGAGCACCGCTCGGTGGTCGCCGGGAGCGGGGACGGTGCGCTCGATGATGTGACCGTCGAGGTCGAAGTGCGGATCGAGTTCCCACCGCGGCGCCTCGAGCGGGTTGGAGGACTCCGCCACCCGTTCCGCGAGCCGCGGGATCTCGACGAGGCCGGCAGCCAGCTTCGCTCGGAGCAAGCCTCGGTCGACCGGCTGGTCGGTCAGCACGAGGAGGGCGCCGCTCGGATCGAGCCACGGGTCGGCCGCCACCCGCCACATGAGGGCCTCCTCCGCCGACATCTCGGCGGCGAAGTCACTGGTGCGTGCAGAGAACCCGTCGGTCATCGGTCGGTGAACCCCAGGTCGTCGCCCTTGCCGGGCGGGTAGGTGCGGGCGAGTTCTTCGTCGGTCGGCTCGTAGGGCTGGCGAGCCTGCTCCGGCAGGAGCTCGGACACCGCCGCCATGATGCGCTCGGTGTCGCGAGCGGGGCTGCGGTGCTTGAGCGCGACGGGCGCGCCGACCGTGGAGGTGACCTCCGGTGGCTCGCTCAGGTTGAACGACGGCAGCGAGGCGTTGCGGGGCCAGACCCGATCGGTGCCCCACAACCCCACGGGGATGACGGGCGCTTCGGTCATCGCCGCGAGGCGAGCCGCGCCCCAGCGAGCCTTCAGGACGGGGTCGAAGAAGGCCCGGCCGCGCGGGATCGTCCCCTGCGGGAACATCACGACCAGGTCACCGCCGGCGACGGCCGCAGCCGCCGCCTGGAGCGGTTCGTCGTTCCCGCTGCCGCGGTCGACCGGGATCCCGCCGCCCGCCTGCAGCAACGGGCCGATCACCGGAAGGTCGAAGACCTCGCGCTTGCCCATGTAGCGAGCGTTCCGACCGGATCGGGCGACGGTGGTGATCATCACGAGCGGGTCGAACTCGCTGCGATGGTTGGCGACGATGATCGCCCCACCCTCAGACGGGATGTGCTCGACGCCCGACACGGTGACGTTGGCGTTCGGGATCAGCTCGGGGCGCAGGAAGGGGCGGAACAGGTCCTGGAGTTCGAGGCCGGCCATGCTCGCGATGCCGGGCGGCTTGTCGAGCGACCGGATCGGCCAGCCGTTGAGCGCCGCCGTCGCGGCCAGGCGAGCGTCGGGGTTGACCGCGACCGGATGCCCGACCGTGTCGAGGAGCGGCGAGTCGTAGTAGCTGTCGGAGTAGGCCCAGCAGTCGGCGGGATCGACCCCGTGGTCGCGGCACCAGGCGACGACCGCATCGCGTTTGCCGGGTCCCCACACGACGTCGCCGTCGACCGTGCCGGTGAACCGGCCGTCCTCCTGGCTCCACTTCGTCGCGACGACGTCGTCGATGCCGAGACGGTCCGCGAGGGGTCGCACCAGATGCTCGGGGGTGGTCGTCGTGAGCACCAGTGTCCGGCCGGCGTCCCGATGCATGTCGAGTTCGGCGCGGGCGAAGTCCGACACGTGCTCGACGATCTCGTCTGCCGCGGGGCCGGCGGCAGCGATCGTGTCGGCGACGGACCAGCCGATCGCGGCGCGCGGCGCGAGCTTCGCCGACCGCCCGACGATCGCCGACTCGCCGGCGAGCTCGAACAGGGTGAAGAAGACATCGGTGACGGCGTTGCCGCCGGACTCGGCGAGTCCCGCCGCCGCGAGATGACGCTGGAAGATCTTCGGCGAAGCGACCGGGACGAGGGTGCGGTCGAGGTCGAAGAACGCGGCGCCCGGAGCGGTCATCGCGCCAGTCTGACAGGCCCGAACGGATTCGGGGCAGGTCGGGCCCGTGCGGTACAACGGTGGTCATGTACATCGGTTACGACGACAAGCAGGAGGCGCTCCGCAAGGAGCTGCGCGACTACTACGCGAACCTGCTGACACCCGAGATCCGAGACGCCCTGGCCGCTGAAGAAGGCACCGGTCCCGTGCACCGCGAGATCGTCGGCCAGATGGGCCGCGACGGCTGGCTCACCATCGGCTGGCCCGAGGAGTACGGCGGGCGGGGCTACTCCGCGGTCGAGCAGTTCGTGATGTTCGACGAATCGGTCTCGATCGGCGCCCCGATCCCGATGCTCACCGTCAACACCGTCGGCCCCACGATCATGCAGTACGGCACCCAGGAGCAGAAGGACTTCTTCCTCCCGAAGATCTCCAACGGGGAGATCACGTTCTGTGTCGGCTACTCCGAGCCCGATGCCGGTACCGACCTCGCGTCGCTGCAGACCCGGGCCGTCCGTGACGGGGACGAGTACGTCATCAACGGCCAGAAGACCTGGACCTCGCTCGCGAAGGACGCCGACTACATCTGGCTGGCGGCCCGAACCAACCCCGAGGTGAAGAAGCACAAAGGCATCTCGCTGTTCTGCATCCCGATGGACACCCCCGGCCTGTCGATCGAGCCGTTGCACCTGCTCAGCTCCCACAACATCAACCACACCTTCTTCGACGATGTCCGCGTGCCGGCCTCGACGATGGTTGGCGAGGAGAACGGGGGCTGGGGCCTCATCACCTCCCAGCTCAACCGCGAGCGGGTCACGATCTGCTCGTCGGGCATGGTCACCAAGGCCCTCGACGAGACCGTCGAGTACGCCAAGACGACCGAGATGGCCGACGGGTCGATGCTGATCGACAAGCCGTGGGTCCAGCGCAACCTCGCCGAGGTCACGGCCGGCGTGGAGTTCCTGCGGCTCATGAACTGGAAGGTCGCGTGGGAGGTCGCCACCAAGATCGACGGCAAGGGACTCGACGAGCTCGACTTCGACGACATGAAGACCTTCATCGCCGACTCGTCGAGCGTGAAGGTCTACGGCACCGAGTTCTTCCACCGGGCATACCGGAAGCTGATGGAGGTCTACGGGCCGCAGGCGACGATCGCGAAGGGTTCGATCGGACACCTGACCCGGCTCGAGATGCAGTACCGCTCGACGATCATCTTGACGTTCGGCGGCGGCACGAACGAGATGCAGCGAGATCTGATCTCCCAATTCGGGCTCGGCTATCCCAAGGCCGATCGGTAGGAGGCGCCATGGACTTCACCCTCGACGACGAACAGCAGGCGATCTTCGACCTGACCAACCAGATCCTCGGCGACCTGTCGACCCATGATCGACTCAAGGCGCTGGCCGAGGCCGATGACCACGTCGACTGCGACGCCTGGGCCGCCTTGGCCGAGACCGGGGTGGTCGGTGCCTCGATCCCCGAAGCCCACGGTGGGGCCGGACTCGGCTTCCTCGCCACCGCGATGGCGCTCCAGTCCGCCGGCGCGCACGCGTCCCCGATTCCGCTGTTGTCGACGATCGTGTCTGCCGCGATGCCGATTGTCGAGTTCGGCACCGACGAACAGCAGGCGGCCTGGTTGCCCCGGATCGCCGACGGCTCGCTCGTGGCGGCCGCCGCGTTCTACGAGCCGGGCACCACGCCCGCCGAACCGGTCACGACCGCCCGCGCCGAGGGCGACGGGTTCGTGCTCGACGGCGCGAAGCCGATGGTCGAGCACGGCCTCGAGGCGGGCCTGCTCCTCGTCCCCGCCCGCCGCGACGACGGCTCGATCGGCGTGTTCCTCGTGGCCGCCGATGCCGCCGGCGTCGGGCGCGAGCGCGTGCAGGTCACGACCGGGCGACCCCAGGCTCACGTCACCTTCGACGGGGTCGCGCTCGGCGCCGAGGCGTTGCTGGGTGGGGGAGCGACCGACGGCGCCGAGATCGTTCACTGGATCGCCCGCCGTGCGATCGTCGGTATGTGCATGATGATGGCCGGCGCGGCCCGATCCTCGATCGAGCTGGCGGCGGCCTACACCAAGGAGCGCCAGCAGTTCGACCGGCCGATCGCGACCTTCCAGACCGTGTCGAACCGAGCCGGCGACTCCTACATCGACACCGAGGCGATCGAACTCACCGCCTGGCAGGCGGCGTGGCGGATCGACGCTCGGCTCCCGGCCGACGATCAGATCTCGATCGCCGCGTTCTGGGCGGCCGAGGGCGGCTACCGGGTCGTCCACGCCGCGGTGCACGTGCACGGTGGTGTGGGCGTCGATCGCGACTATCCGCTGCACCGACACTTCCTGCTCGCCCGTCAGCTCGAGCTGACGCTCGGCAACGCCGAGGAGCATCTGGCGACGCTCGGCCGTTCGATCGCAGCGGCCCCGGCCTGACGAGGGTCAGTCGTCGCGGTTCGGGATGAACGTCAACGTCGGGTTGTCGATCACCGGACCGTGGTTGCTCCCCAGCAGGCTCCTGAACTCGAGCACGGCCTCGTCGGACACCGTCTTCGGAAGCTGGACAGTGAACGTCTCGATCTCCCCGCGCGGCACATCGATGTCGAGGGTGGAGATCACCTGACCGCTCCAGATGATCTCCATCTGCTTGACCGCTGGACCACCCGGGTTCTCGCCGATGTCGATCGACAGGTTGTAGTGGGCGTCGGGGAGGACGTCGACGGTGCGGCGGATGTGGCCGGCGCCGTAGCCGTTGAGGTCGATGAACTCACCCTCGACATCGAAGTTGAACCGATGCGTCTCTTCGGCGTGAACGTCGACCGATCCGGCGAGGACTTCCCAGTCACCGATCATGTCGCCGGGCCAGTGGGTGTTCCAGTAGTCGCCGTCGACCTCTTCGCCGCCCACGGTGCCGCCGAGGCCGGTGTTGCTGACGCCGACCGCTGCCGCGCCGAGCGCGCCGCTGTTTCCGCCTGCACCGGTTGACGCGGTGGCGTTGGTGCCGTCGGCGGTGGTCGAGGCGTCCGAACCGGGATTGACGTCGACGTGCTCTTCGCCGAGTGCCTCGGTGGCGGTGTCGATGTCTTCGCCGCCGGCACTTCGACCAAAGCTGGTCAACGCAGCGGTGGCGGTGATGGCGATCAGGGCGACGAACAATCCGGTTTCGAGGCTGGACGCACCTCGGTCGATTCGCCGCGGCTTGGACAGGGCACGCAGAGTCATGCGCTAGGCATCGAACGGTCCGGTCGGACGCTGGATGGGGCGAACGAACCGTTTTGAATGGCGTTCAGTACGAGCGTCCCGGGCCGTTTGGCCCTGGTCAGTCCGTTGTGCCCATCCCGCTGTCGAGCATCAACTGGAGCGCGACTGCCGCTCCTTCGAGGGAGGTGAAGAGCCGGTCGGCGTCGGCGCGGGCGGGATCGAGATCGGCCAGCAGTTCGATGCCGAGGAAGAGCGCCGAGATCGACTGGCCGAGGAGTTCGGCCGGCACGATCGCCGCCGCCGGGTAGGGGGACAGGACCCGTCGGATCGAGTCGGTGACCATGTCGCTCCAGCACTCGAGCGATGCGTAGAGCTTCGGGCCGTTGTCGGGATCACCGGCCGCGCCGGCGAACGCCTGGGCGAGCACCGTCATGTTGTTGGTGCGGGAGTCGTCGGCGTGGAGGTCCTTGGCGATCCGCACCAGGTCGACCAACGACTCGGCCTCGGCGAGGGCGACGGCGTGTCGTTCCATCCGTTGGTCGGACATCCGCTGCACGGCGGCGATGACCGCATCGTCGACGGATCCGAAGTGGTAGAAGATCAGCGCCTGGTTGAGGTCGCCTCGTTTCGCGATCGCCCGGGCCGAGGTGCCGGCGATGCCCACGTCGGCGAGCGTGGCGAGGGTGGCGTCGAGGATGCGGGCTCGGGTCTCGTCGCCGGCACTCGATGTGCGTCGTTTCGCCTCGGCCATGGTCGGTTCCTCGGTGTCGGTGGTCATCGGGGCGCTCCGCACGTGTCGTCAGCGCATCGATGGTCTCTGAGCATGCCCGAGAGCACCGCCCGATTGGAGGACAGGCCGTGGAAGAACGACTCGGCGAGGGGCGCAAACGCCGGCGAGCGGAGTCGGTAGGAGGTCCGCCGCCACCGGACGGTGGCCCACAGGCACATCACGAACGCCGCGGGGCCGACCCATGCCGTGCCGTCGTCAGCGACGACCATGAGCTCGACCCGGTACCAGCTGAGCTGTTCGTAGCGTTGCCTGGCGGCGGGGTCTCCCGCCGCCAGGAACTCGACCGGAAGATGGGTTTGTTGCATCGACAACCAGTGCCGGCACCGGCGACACAGCTCGCATTCCTCGTCGTAGACGACGGTGAGCCGGTCGATCGCCATCAGGCCGGCGCCGGGGCGGTGCTGTAGGGGGCCTGACCCGGGGGCGGAGGGGGCGGCACGAGTGCGGTGGGGTTGATCGGCGGGGTCGGATCGGCGGCCTCGCCTCGGCTCCGCAGCTTCCAGAACACGGCGATGTTCACGAAGTGGATCACGCCGAGGCTCACCAACAAGACGCCGAGGTTGTTGACCAGGATCTCGGTGGCGGCGAGCACGGTGTCGGCGTCGTTGGTGCGGAAGATCACCAGTGCGTACCCGAGGTTCAGCATGTAGAAGCCGACGACGAGGAGGTGGTTGACCGCATCGGCCAGCCCCTCCTGTTCCTCGAAGACCTTGTCGAGGAACACCTTGCCGTGACGGAACAGGGTGCGGGCGAGCACCCCGGTGAGGGTCAGGGCGGCGGCGGTGTACACGAGGTAGGTGGCGACCAGATAGTCCATGTCAGCTGCTTTCTGTCGATTGAGCACTTGCTCAAGAAGATTTGAGCACATGATCAACTCTTGCGCACGCGCGCGTCAAGGACTTCTTGATCACTTGCTCAAATCGGGTCGATCGCCTCAGGCGATCGGACTCAGCTGACCGGCATGAGCTGCGGGTTGCCGAGGATTGGGCCGTGGGCGCTGGGGAGGAGGCTCTTGAACTCCAGGACCCCTTCGGTTCCCGACGTGGCGGGGATCGCGAGCGTGATCTGCTGCAGTTGGTGCTGAGGCACGTCGACGTCGAGCGTCGCGATCACGACCCCGTTCCAGATCACCTCCATCTGCTTCACCGCTGGTCCGCCGTACACGTTCTCGCCGAGGTCGAACGTCAGCTCGTAGGCCGTGTCGGGGATCACGGTCACCGTTCGCCGGATGTGGCCGGCGTTCCCGCCGTTGAGATCGAGGAACTGGCCCTCGACGCCGAAGGTGAAGAGTGACGAGTGCTCGACCTGGGCATCGACGGTTCCGGCGACGACTTCCCATTCATCACCGATGAGGGCCCCGGGGCTGTGGGTGTTCCAGTAGCCCCCGACGCTGGAGTCGCTCGAGAATCCGCCTTCGAGGCCGGTGAGACCGACGCCGCCGGTGGTCGTCCACCCGTTGCCGGTCGTGGTGAGTGCGACCGCCCCGGTGCACGCGAGCGTGTCGGAGGACCCGTAGGTGACGGTGCCGGTGCCGTTGGTCCGGATGTAGAAGCACGTTCCCGAGCGGCTGAGCACCGCGGCGCCCCAGGTCGAACCGCCGCTGGTCGAGGCGACGCTGAGTTGTTCGTCGTCGGTCGACGGCGCCGGCGAGTCGGCGTAGGCGAGACCCGGTTCGCTCGCCGCCATCCCCGCACTGTCGGCTTCGAGGAAGTCGAGTTCGTCGACGAACACCACCGACGCCGCCACGAAGCCGTTGTAGAGCGCCGACTGGGCGGCGCTGTTCTCGGCCCGCGCCCGCGCCCCGCGATAGGTCGGGATCCCGACGGCGAGGAGGACGCCGATCACCAAGATCACCACCATGACTTCGATCAGCGTGAAGCCCTCGTCGCGGCGCATGACTCAGGAGAGGATCGGGTTGCCGATGAGCGGTCCGTGGGCGCTGCCGTGGAGGCTCCGGAACTCCAGGACGGCTTGGTTGCTCGGCGAACCCGGAAGGCTGATCGAGTACACGATGGCGGTGTTCGCTGGCAGGTCGACGTCGACCGTGTCGACCACGACGCCATTCCAGATGATCTCGAATTGTTTGACGGCGGGCCCGCCCCAGACGTTCTCGGCGAGATCCATGGTGAGCGTGTAGTCGGTGTTGGGGGCGACGCTCACCGTCTTGCGGATGTGGCCCGCGGTGCCGCCGTTGAGATCGATGAACTGGCCGGCGACCGGGATCGCCACCGGTCCATGGTTGTTGTGGTTCCCGTCGACGTTGCCCGACACGACCTCCCAGCCGTCCATCGTCTGGCCGGCGCTGTGGGTGTTCCACGAGTTCGACTGGAGGAGTGGCGAGAACCCGCTGTCGAGGCCGGTGACTCCCGGCGGCGCTCCGCCAGACCAATCGCCGGCCGTGGCGGTGAGTGCCGCCGCTCCGGTGCAGGAGGCGGCGTCCGACGAGCCGTAGGTCGTGACACCGGCCTCGTCGGTGCGGATGTAGAAGCAGGTGCCGGAGTCACTACGCGCGGCGCCGCCCCACGCCGTTCCCGCCGCTGTGCTCGCGACGCTGACCTCGAGGTTGTCGGTCGACTCGGTGGGGGACGCGACCCAGGTGATGCCGGGCTCGGCCTCGCCCAGCCCGGACGGGTCTGCATCGGTGAACGTCTGGTGATCGATGTAGACCACCGCAGCGGTGGCGAGCCCGTCGCGCAACGTCGTCTGAGCCGCGCGGTCTTGAGCCCGCGCCCGCGAACCGAGGTAGGTCGGGATTCCGACGGCGAGCAGGATCCCGATAACGAGCACGACGACCATCACTTCGAGCAGGGTGAAGCCACGGTCGTCGAGCGGTCGGTGGGTTGGGGTGAGTGTCGTGGGCATGGCCGCTCCGCGTGCGCGCTGAACGACCTTCAGACTCGGCTGATCGTCGGCTCACATGAGTCGGCCGTGTCCGTCTCGCTAGTGCTCGAAGCGGCCGGTCTCGAGCCAGTTCTGCATGCGGCGCACGGTGCGGGTGGTGTACTCCGGAACGAACTCGATCATGTCCGCGGTGCTGCTGGTCATGATCGAATTCAGCAGCATGATGTTTCGGTTGGCGACGAGCGCTTCGAACTCGGCGTCGGTGTGCGGCGGAAGCGGGCGGACCTCCTCGTAGCCCTGCTTGATCGCCTCGTCCACGTCCGGTCGGTCGCGCACGTAGTAGGTCGTGATGGCGAGGTCCTGGAGCGGGGCACCGATCCCGGCATCGTCGAAATCGATCACCGCGATGTCGCCGTCGACCCACTTGGTGTTCCACATGTGGAGGTCGGCGTGGAGGAGTTGGGTCGGCCCCGCGAAGACCGGGGTGAGAAGCCGCTCCTGCTCGGCGAGCGCCCGGTCGATCATGCGGGCGTCGGCCTTGGCGATGCGTGGGTCGCCGGAGATGTGATCGGTTTCGTCCATGAACAGTGAGGCGACCGACGGGCGAGCGGACAGCTCGGGGTGGATCCAGGTCGCGGTGTGCTCGTGGAGGATCGCCATCGCTCGCCCGATCGTCGCGAGGCGGGCCGCGCTGGCCCGCGAGCCGAGGTCGGGTCCGGGCAGCCAGCGGTACAGCACCGCGCCGACCTCGTGGTCGAGGCCTGCGACCGCGACCGTGGTGGACGGCTCGCCGTCGCGGGTTCGGATCGGTTCGGGGACCCGGAGGAGCCCGGTTCGGTGGAGTTCGGCCACCCATGTCGCTTCGGCCCGGACCGCGGCCCCGCGATGGGGCGAGTTGACGTTGATCCGCAGGGCGAAGCGCTCCTCGCCGGTGTCGATGCGGTACGTCGCGTTGAACTCATAGACCGCCAGCGAACGCGTGTGGGTGCCGATGTCGTACTGAGCGAGGGCGCGGTCCGCGGCGTCGGCCAGCCGATGGAGTTGGGCGCGGCGGGGGAGGTCGGCGAAGGCTACGGTCACGGCGAGAACCTAGCTGTCCTTGCTCATCGGGCCGGCCGGGTTTACTGTCATGGCAGGGATTAGAGCGCTCTAATTCTCGGTGATCCAGGGGGGATCGATGACCGAATTCTTCACGACCGTGCCCGAACCCATCGCCTACGAGGGGCCGGAGTCCGACAACCCGCTGGCGTTTCGCTGGTACGACGCCGACCGCGTCGTGGGCGACAAGACCATGGCCGAACACCTCCGGATGGCGGTCTGCTACTGGCACTCGTTCAACTGGCCGGGGAGCGACGTGTTCGGCGACGGCACGTTCGACCGCCCCTGGCTCGCCGCCGGCCTCGAGCCGATGGAGGCCGCTCGCGCCAAGATGGCCGCCGCCTTCGAGTTCTTCGAGAAGCTCGGCATCCCGTACTACTGCTTCCACGACCACGACGTGTCCCCGGAGGGTTCCTCCTTCGCCGAGGAGACCGCCAACCTCAACGAGCTGGCCGACGATCTCGCCGCCCACATGGAGCGCACCGGCGTTGACCTGCTGTGGGGTACGGCCCGGCTGTTCGGTCACCCGCGCTACATGGCGGGCGCGGCGACCAACCCCAACCCCGAGGTCTACGCCCGAGCTGCCGCTCAGGTGAAGAACTGCATGGACGTCACCCATCGGCTCGGCGGTCAGAACTATGTGCTCTGGGGCGGACGCGAAGGCTACGAGACCCTCCTCAACACCGAGCTGTCGAAAGAGCTCGATCAGCTCGGACGCTTCCTCAACCAGGTCGTCGAGTACAAGCACCACATCGGCTTCGAGGGCACGATCCTGCTCGAGCCCAAGCCCCAGGAACCCACCAAGCATCAGTACGACTACGACTCGCAGTCGTGCTTCGCGTTCCTGCAGCGCTACGGCCTCGAGGATGAGGTGAAGGTCAACATCGAGGTCAACCACGCGACCCTGTCGGGCCACGACTTCCAGCACGAGGTGGCGATGGCAGCGGCGTGCGGGATCCTCGGTTCGATCGACGCCAACCGCGGCGACGATCGCCTCGGCTGGGACCCCGACCAGTTCCCGAACTCCGTCGAGGAGATGTCGCTCGGCG
>CAZEML010000001.1:66862-92302 GCA_964513285.1 uncultured Candidatus Nemicrothrix sp. | reverse complement strand
CCATGCCCGAGCCCGGGTAGAGCGGTGACTGGTGGATCGACGCGAAGAGCACCCGCGGGTCGTCGTAGAAGATGTCCTGGGTTCCGTTGCCGTGATGGGCGTCGATGTCGACGATCGCGACCCGTTCGCCGGCATCGGCGAGGGCCGCGGCGGCGATGGCGACGGAGTTGAAGAGGCAGAACCCCATCGACTGGTCGCCGGTCGCGTGATGACCGGGGGGCCGGACCACACAGAACGCCGCCGCGTGGGCGCCCTCAGCCAGCGTTTCGGTGGCCGTGACGACTGCGCCGCTGGCGAGCCGGGCGGCCGGCAGGCTGCCCGGACTCATGACGGTGTCGGGATCGAGCCGACCGCCACCACGCCCGTCGACGGCGACCACATGATCGAGGAGGGCGCGATCGTGGACCCGCAGGATCTCGTCGTCGCGGATCGCCCGCGGCACGGCTCGATCGACCGCATCGACGACGCCGGAGTGCTCGATGCCCTCCATCGCCGCTCGCAACCGGTCGGGACGTTCTGGGTGGTTGGTGCCGGCGACATGTTCCAGGCACCGCTCATCGCTCAAGACCAACAGCACACCGCGGAGCGTACCGCCCCCACGCGAGCGCGTATCGTGAAACCGCGATGGGGATGTACGCACTGACCGCCGACACCGCCCGCGTTCGCGCCGGCAGCTGGCGGGGGCGCGACGACTTGGCGTATCTGGTTCCCCTCAGCGGCGCGGCGACCCTCACGCCCGAGGCGCTCGAACAGATCCGGTCGCGGCTGCGCGAGGACGGCTTCGACGCCGTCGTCACCGCTGCGGTCGGCCCCTCCGAGCGCGACATGCTGGCCGCCGACGGCTTCCACGAACACGAATCGCTGCACCTCCTCCAACACGACCTGGCCGAGCTCCCGCCGCGACCGGCGCGCTCCCGCGGGCTCCGGCGCGGAGCCCGGCGTGACCTCGACGCCATCCTCGACGTCGACCAGCGGACCTTCGAAACCTTCTGGCAGCTCGACGCCGACGGACTTCGCGAAGCGATCAACGCCACACCGGTCAGTCGCCTGCGCGTCGTCCGCGACCCCGGGGTCGTCGGGTACGCGGTGACCGGCCGCGCCGGCAACCAGGGCTACCTGCAGCGGCTCGCCGTGCACCCCGACCGCCACGGCGAGGGCCTCGGGATCGACCTGGTGGCCGACGCGTTGCACTGGCTCCGCCGCCGTCAAGTCACCACGTGCTGGGTCAACACCCAGGAGGCCAACGACGCCGCCCTTGCGCTCTACCGCCGCCTCGGCTTTCGCGACGCACCGCACCAGCTGACCGTGCTGCGACGGCAGTTGTGAGCGCTCCTCCCTCGCGGGTCCGCGCTCGGCTGGCACGCGTTCTGGTAGCGATCGGCGCCCTGACGCTGGTGGTCATCGCCGGCTCCCCCGCGGCGACCCAGCAGGCCGAGAGCCGCATCGATCTCGTCGCCCAGACCACCTTCGTGACCGCTGAGCCCGTCGTGTTCGATCTGCGCATCACGGGTGACCTCACCGACCGGCGGCTCAACGTGCGCGTCTTCGAACCGGTCAACGACCACGAAGCGCTCGCCCAGCTGTGGCTCGACCCGCCCTCGGACGGGATCGCTGTGCGCATCTCCGACTTCGACATCACCGACCTCGACGCGATCACGGTCGGAAACGACGTCGTGTCGATCACCCTCCCCGACGAGGAGATCGGCGAGTCGCTGCGGAGCGAGGTGGGCGCCCTCCCGGTCGTGATCGAGTTGCTCGAAGAGGACGACACCGTCGTCGCCTCCCTCGTCACCGCGGTGATCGTCGAGGACGGCGGACGCAGTTCGCGCGTGGAGTTCGGCTTCGTCGCAGACGGCCGCTCGCCGTTGGCCCACGGCACCGACGGGTCGATCTCGGTCGATCCGGTCCTGGTGGTGGACCGGATCGCGGCCGCCCTCGAAGCGGCGCCGGCGCCGACTCTCGTCTCGTTCACCCCCGAGACCCTCACCGCACTCGCCGACCCCGGCACCGACGGTGGCCTGAGTGCGATCGATTCGATCCGCACCCTGCTCGAGACCCACGAGGTTCCCCTCACGCCCTGGGTCGAACTCGACGAAGAGGCGTGGCGCCGCGCCGGGGAAGCCGACCGGGTCTTCGCGCAGTACGCGACCGGTCAGGCGGTCGTCGAGGACTTCCTCGGACTTACGCCGACCTCGCTCGTCCACTTCGACGCGGACACCAACGCCGACACCCTCAGCCTGCTCCGCAGCGTCGGGATCACCGGCGGGGTCGTCGAGCCCGAACAGGTCGACCCCCTCGACCTCGAACGGGCCGACAACCGACCGATCGAGGTGCTCGACGCCAACGAGGTCACCATGCCCGTCTTGGTCATCGATCGCGAGTTCGAGACCTCGCTCGCGGGGCTCGATCCCGAACTCGTCGCGCAACAGCGCTTCACCGAGCTGCTCATCCGAGCTCGCGGAGCCGGCACGAGCCGAGCGATCGTCGTCGATCTCGCCACGATCGACCCGGTCGTCTTCACCCTGCTGCTCGAGCTCGCGTCGACGACCGAACGCATCGGTCTCGCGCCGATCTCCGAACTCATCGACCGCTCCCCCGCCCGCGACGCCACCGGTTCGGTCCTGCGCGCCCAGCTGGTCGCCGGCGAGCCGGTCGACGTGAGCGGGGCGGCCAGCGATCTGCGCCTGAACGAATCGCTGCTCAGCTCCTACACCGAGATGGTCGCCCCGGCGACCGCCCCGATCGCGACCCTCCGCACCGTGCTGGAGTCCGCGATGTCCGACAGCCTCGATGCCGACAGTCGCCGCACCTACACCGACACCGTGTTCGAGATCGTCAGCGACGGGTCGGCCGACTTCGCGGTGCTGGAGACCAGCCGGATCACCCTCGCGACCCGGTCCGCGACCCTGCCGGTCGAGATCCGCAACGACCAGAGCCTGCCGATCAACGTGATCGTCCGCATCGCGAGCGACAAGCTCCGGTTCCCCGCCGGCGAAGAGCTCCGTCTCGTCCTCGAACCGGGCATCAACCAGCTCGAGATCCCGGTCGAGACCGTCGGCTCGGGCGATGCCCGTATCCAGATCTCGGTGACGTCGCCGGACGGCCGTCTCGACCTCGCCGCGGGCGCGGTCGACATCCGTTCGACCGCGGTCTCTGGCCTCGGTCTGATCGTGTCGTTGATCTCGCTCGCGATCTTGCTGACGTGGTGGGCCCGCACGATCGCCCGTGTCCGCCGTCAGCGACGCGCTGCTAGCGTGCCTGACGATTCGTCAGGGGACGACGAGTCCGCAACCGGGGCACCGACCGACGCCCCAGAGGAGAAGCAACCATCGTGACCGTTCGCATCGTCACCGATTCATCCTGTGACCTTCGCGGCGACGAGGTCGAGGCGCTCAATATCGAGGTCGTGCCGCTGTCGATCCGCTTCGGCGACGACGAATACACCGACCGCGAAGAGCTCAAGGTCGACCGCTTCTACGAGCTGCTCGCCAGCTCCGACACCCTCCCCGAGACCGCCGCACCGTCACCGGGTCGCTTCGCCGAGGCCTTCCAGCGTCACCTCGACGCCGGCGCCACCGCGATCGTCTGCATCAACCTCAGCGCCGCGCTGTCCGCCACGATGCAGTCCGCGGTCACCGCGGCCGAGACCCTCGATGCCGACATCCGGATCCTCGACTCCAAGTCGATCACCGTCGGGCTCGGCTCGATCGTGCTCGCCGCCGCGCAGGCCGCGGCCGACGGCGCCAGCGCCGACGAGGTGGTCGCCGTAGCGGAGTCGATGAGCCGCCGCACGCACGTGTTCGGCGCCCTCGACACCCTCGAGAACCTCCAGAAGGGCGGTCGTATCGGCGGCGCCCAGGCCCTGATCGGTTCGATGCTCTCGATCAAGCCGCTGATCGACATCTCCAGCGGCGAGGTCGAGGAAGCCGGCAAGCAGCGCACCCGCAAGAAGTCGATGGTGTGGCTGCGCGACAAGCTCGCCGAGTTCGGCACGATCGAGAACCTGGCGATCATGCACGGCGAAGCACCCGACATCGACCAGTTCGTCGCCCTCATCGGCGAGGTCGCCGACGTGTCGAACGCCCGCACCGAACTCATCGGTCCGGTGGTCGGCACCCACGGCGGCCCGCGGGTCGTCGGCTACGCGTTCACCGTCCCGGAGTGAGCGCCGGGTAACGTCGCGCCATCGCGCCCGATCCCGAAGACCTCCGGCTGATCAAAGCCGCGCAGCGAGGAGATCAACGCGCCCTCGATCAGCTCCTGCGCAAGCACCAGTCGCGGATCTACGCGATCTGTCGACGGCTGGCCGGCAACGACGCCGACGCCCTCGACGCCACCCAGGAGGCGATGATCGCCATCGTGAAGGGCCTCGACCGCTTCGACGGCCGAGCCGCCTTCACGACCTGGTCGTACCGGGTGGCCACCAACGCGGCCCTCGACGAACTGCGCCGCCGTGGTCGCCGACCCGATCCCGGCCTCCCCGAACACGAACACGCCGACGACAGCTACATCGCGGGCCGCGAGAGCCGTGATCCGAGCGAGCTCGTCGCCGCCGGCATCGACGTCGACGCGGCGCTCGCCGAACTCCCCGAGGAGTTCAAGGCCCCGGTCGTGCTGCGCGACATGGCCGGCCTCGACTACGCCGAGATCGCCGAGGTCCTCGACCTCGCGCCCGGCACCGTTCGCAGCCGCATCGCGCGCGGCCGCGGCCGCCTCGCCGACCTGCTGGCGGCCGGTGACGACCCGACCACCGCTGGTGAGGAATCCGAGTTGGCCGGGAACCAACCGCCCCCTGACGAACGTCAGAACCCATGACCATGACCGACGAACCCGACTCCGTGGACGAGCTGATCTCCCGGTACCTCGATGGCGAGGCGACCGAGGCCGAGATCACGCGCGTCGAAAGCGACCCGAGCCTGCTGGCCCGGGCGGAGTCGATGCGCGCCGCCATCGAAGCGGTCGCCGCGCCGGTCGAGATCCCGGTCGCCGACCTCGATCGGATCCGGGCCGTCGCCCTCGCTGAGAGCGGTACGACCGAGCAGGTCACCGATCTGATGGCGGCCGGTGCGGCCCGCGCCGAACGCCTGCAACGTCGCAACCGCATCATGGCGGTCGCGGCCGCGTTCGTGCTGCTCGCCGTCGGTGTGGTCGCCGTACGGTCGTTGCCCGGCGTCGACAGCGACGACGACGCCAGCACCGACGCGGCCACCAGCGCCGACGCCGACGCCGACGACGGCAGCGACGACGCCGGCGATTCGGGCGACGACGACATGGCCGCCGAGTCCGAGGCGCTGGCGACGACGGCCGACGACGACATGGCCGAAGAAGACGACGACATGGCCGACGACATGGCGGCGGAGGAGGAGATGGCGGACGAAGACGCCGAGGCCGCCGAAGACGGGGGCGACGATGCCATGAACGCCGCCGCCGAGCCGCTCCCCTTCGCTCGCCTCGACGTGTTGCCCGACGACCTCCCGGCGCCTGCCGACGTCGACGCCCTCGTCGACTCGATCGTCACCGCCTACCAGGGTGAGTTCGATGCCGAGAACGCCATCGGGCTCACCGAAGACGAGCTGTTCGCCGAGCTCTGTCCCGCCGCGATCGATCTCGCCCTCGGCACCCTCCCCTTCGAGGTCGCCTCGATCGAGCTGGTCACGACCGAACTCGACGGCGCTCCGATCACCGTCATCGTGGTCGGCGGCACCGACGGGTCGATCGCGCTCTTGACGCACCCGATCGACGACTGCGACGCGGTCGAGCTGCTCCGGATCGTCGAACCGAGCTGAGCGCCCCGGGCCGGGTCGGCATCGAGCCGA
The DNA here is from genome assembly GCA_964513285.1 of uncultured Candidatus Nemicrothrix sp. GTDB lineage: Bacteria > Actinomycetota > Acidimicrobiia > Acidimicrobiales > Aldehydirespiratoraceae > UBA11606. Next base: position 86,486 of record CAZEML010000001.1, on the reverse strand, counting down.
TAGGCTCCCGGCCCATGGCCACCGAGCAGCACGCCGAGCAGCAGGACTTGGAGACCAAGGTCACCGACTGGATCATCGACAAGGTCGATCTGGTCAAGCGCATGGCGACCGACAACGCCGTCCTGGTGTTGCGGGCGCTCGTCTTCGGCCTGGTCATCATGGTCCTCGGCGTCGCGGCGGTGATCATCTTCGTGACGATCGCCATCCGGATGGCCGACGCCTACCTGCCGATCGGGGCCGGAGTCGGCGACGCCACCTGGGCCGCCCACCTCTTCGTCGGCAGCCTGTTTTCGATCCTCGGCATCGGCGCGTGGCTCTCGCGCCGCAACAGCAGTCGGCCGCTGGCGATCGCCGGCATCGTCGACCTGCTGATCATCACCGTGATCGTTTGCTACGGCCTCTTCTCCTGACGCGAATATTCCGACCTCGGGTCGGGTTACCGCTACGGTCCGCACATCTCGACCGCGACTCCCGCCGAGTCGCCCGAAAGGCTTCGACATGACCGACGTTCGCGACGTCATCATCATCGGGTCCGGCCCCGCCGGTCTGACCGCGGCGATCTACACCGCCCGCGCCAACCTCTCCCCCCTCGTGCTCGAGGGCGAGCCGAGCTCCACCAGCGACCAGCCGGGCGGTCAGCTGATGCTCACCACCGACGTGGAGAACTTCCCCGGCTTCCCCGACGGGATCATGGGTCCCGAGCTCATGATGAACTTCCGCGCCCAGGCCGAACGGTTCGGCGCGGAGATCCAGACGGTCAAGGCGAGCAAGGTCGACCTCTCCGCCGCGCCCTACGGCGTGTGGGTCGGTGACCCCGATGCCGCCGAGCCCACCCACCGGGCCAACGCGTTGATCATCGCGACCGGTGCCCAGTCGATCATGCTCGGCCTCGAGCGCGAGACCGAGCTCATCGGCCATGGCCTCTCGACGTGCGCGACCTGCGACGGGTTCTTCTTCCGCGACCACCACATCGCGGTCGTCGGCGGCGGCGACTCCGCGCTCGAAGAGGCCAACTTCTTGAGCCGCTTCGCCGAGAAGGTCACGATCATCCACCGCCGTGACGAGCTGCGGGCCTCGAAGATCATGCAGGACCGGGCGTTCAACAACCCCAAGATCGAGTTCCTGTGGGACACCGTCGTCACCGAGTATCTGGGCGACGATTCCCTCGCCGGGGTGAAGGTCGAGAACGTCAAGACCGGCGAGCAGTCCGAGTTGCCGGTCACCGGCGTGTTCATCGCCATCGGTCATCGCCCGGGCACCGACCTCTACAAGGGTCAGCTGGCGATGAAGGAGAACGGCTACCTCGAGACGACCCCGGGTCGCACCGCGACCGATGTCGCGGGCGTGTTCGCGGTCGGCGACGTCACCGACGACTACTACCGCCAGGCGATCACCGCCGCGGGGTCGGGTTGCCAGGGTGCGCTCGAGGCCGAGCGGTACCTCGAGACGCTCCACGACGCCTGACCCGAAGCACTCGCTTCGCTTCCTCGGGAGGCGGCGAAGGGCGTTGACTAGGGTCGGCGCATGGAGATGCACTTCGCCACCGTGTGGGAGGCCATCGCCGATCGCACCCCGGATCACCCGGCGATCAGCCACGGCGACCTCACCCGAACCTGGGCCGAGTACGACGATCGAGCCGCTCGGATCGCCGCTGCGTACGCCGAGGCGGGTCTCGGTCACGAGAGCAAGATCGGGCTCTTCATGTACAACTCGAACGAGTACATGGAGGCCCAGTTCGCCGCGCTCAAGATGCGCGGCGTGCCGATCAACATCAACTACCGGTACATCGACGAAGAGCTCTGGTACCTGCTCGACAACTCCGATGCGGAGGCGCTCGTCTATCACTCGTCGCTGGCCGATCGGGTCGCCAAGGTGGTCGACCGGCTCCCCGATCTGAAGCTGATCATCGAGGTCGACGACGGTGGCGCCGGCTCGGTGTCGGCCGCTCGTCCCTACGAGGACGTCATCGCCGACCACGAGCCACTCGCCCGCATGGAGCGAGCCGAAGACGACCTCTACATGCTCTACACGGGTGGCACGACCGGCATGCCCAAGGGCGTGATGTACCACGTCGGTGGATTGACGGCCGGGCTCGCGAGCGCGGCCTTCCCGATCCTCGGCCTGCCCCTCCCCGACTCCGCCGAAGCGGTCGTCGACGGCGCGGCGGCGGCCTCGACCCCCACGGTCAGCCTCCCGTGCGCTCCGCTCATGCACGGCACTGGTCTGTGGCTCGGCTGCTTCATCCCGCACCTGATCGGCGCCCACGTCATCACCCTCACCAACCGCAGCCTCGACGCACACGAAGTGCTGTCCACCATCGAACGACATCAGGTCACGTCGGTGACGATCGTCGGCGACGCCTTCGCCAAACCGCTACTCACCGCGATCGACGAAGGCGACGACGGACGCCCCTATGACCTGTCGACCGTGCAGATCATGCAGTCGTCGGGGGTGATGTGGACCAGCGAGGTCAAGCAGGCGCTGCTCGACCGGATCGAACAGGTGATGCTGATCGACGCCATGGGCTCGAGCGAGGGCTCGATGGGCACCCAGATCACCGCCAAGGGGCTCGAGACCGAGACCGGCAAGTTCACCCAGGGCGTGAACACCAAGGTCTTCACCGACGATGGACGCGAAGTCACGCCGGGATCGGACGAGGTCGGCATGGTCGCGGCCGGCGGCAACGTGCCGTTCGGCTACTACAAGGACGAGGAGAAGTCCGCCCGCACGTTCAAGGTCATCGACGGGAAGCCGTACTCGTTCCCCGGTGATCTCGCGATGGTGGCCGAGGACGGCAGCTTGATCCTGCTCGGCCGCGGCAGCCAGGTGATCAACTCCGGTGGCGAGAAGATCTTCCCCGAGGAGGTCGAGGAGGCGGTCAAGCGGGTCGACGGCGTGCGCGACTGCCTCGTCGTCGGGGTCGACGACGACCAGTTCGGTCAGGCCGTCACCGCGGTCGCCAGTGTGGAGGACGGAGCGAGCGTGGAGGAAGCCACGATCATCGACTCGGTGAAGGGGCAATTGGCCCGCTACAAGGCACCGAAGCGGGTCGTGTTCGTCGCCGACGTCCCCCGTGCGCCCAACGGCAAGGCCGACTACGGCACGGCCCGAGACCTCGCCGTCGACGCGCTCGGCAGCGGCTGACCGTCCCCGCGGCCGGGAATAGGGGCGCCGGTCTCTGGGTTATGTTGGGTGTCCGCCGGAGAAGAAACCGGCACCGATGCTCACCAGCGCCAGCGAGGCGCTGACAAGGAAAGGACCGCCTCCATGGCTGGAGCCGTCACCACCCTCTCTGACACCACCTTCGACGAGACCGTCGCCGCCGATGGCGCCCCGGTCCTCGTCGACTTCTGGGCCGAATGGTGCGGGCCGTGCAAGATGATCGCCCCGATCCTCGAGGAGATCGCCGACGAGCAGGGCGACGCCCTCCAGGTCGCCAAGCTCAACGTCGACGAGGCCTCCGACGTCGCCCGCCGGTTCGAGGTCATGTCGATCCCGACGCTGATCCTCTTCAAGGACGGCGAGCCGGTGAAGCGCATCGTGGGCGCCAAGCCCAAGCAGGCGCTGCTCGACGACATCGCCGAGTACATCTGACCAATCACACCGAGTTCTGGATTCCGGGCGGCTTCCCCCCGAGCCCTCCCCCACCGGGATCCCCTGCGACAGCCGGCCTTCGGGTCGGCTGTTTCGCGTTCGGCCTGCGCCAGCGCAACGGGTCCTGCCCGATCAGCTCCGATGGAGCCCGATAGCCTCGCCTCGATGACCGAGCAGAGGCTGCCGATCACGGCCGGCGACGAAGGCGACGCGGTGCGCGAGCTGCACCAGCGTCTCGCGGCCACGGGCTTCACGGCCGGCGGCGACCCCGACGTGTTCGACGCCGACACCGTGCTCGCGGTCCGCGGCTTCCAAGCCTCCCGACGCCTCATCGAGGACGGCGTCGTGGGCATGCAGACCTGGGGTGCGCTGGTCGAGTCGGACTTCCGCCTCGGCGACCGCATGCTCTATCTCCGAGCGCCGATGACCCGAGGCGACGACGTCACCGAGCTGCAGTGGCGCCTGGGCAGCCTCGGCTTCGACGCGGGCTATGTCGACGGGATCTTCGGTCCCGACACCGAGCGCGCCGTCCGCGGCTTCCAGACCAATCAAGCCCTCACCGCCTCGGGGGTCGCCGATCCGCACACCGTCGCGGCACTCGAGCGGCTGGCCGGGCGACGATCGGGCGACAAGACCATCGCCGAAGTCCGTGAAGCCGCACTGCTCCACGATCAGACCGGTCTCTCGGGACGTCGACTGGTCGTGGGCCAGGCCGGCGGGGTCGGCGACCTGGTAGAGGCGCTCGCCGACCAGCTTCGATCGACCGGAGCCGAAGTGCTGGCCCTGCACCATCGCGACCTCTCCACCCAGGCGCGCACCGCCAACGAGTGGGAAGGCGCGGTCTATCTGGGCCTCAGTGGGGCAGACGACGACGCCTCGGTGGCGTACTTCCAGACCGACGGCTTCGTCTCCTACGGCGGACGGGGGCTGGCCGCCCACGTATCCGAGGCGCTGAACCGGGTTCTGGAGGGGCCGCACCCCGGTGTCGGCATGCGCATTCCGATCCTCCGGGAGACACGCATGCCCGCGGTGTGGTGTCGGATCGCCGCTGAGCTCGACGAGGCCCAGACCACGTCACTGGCGATGGCATTGACCGACGCGCTCACCACCTGGTGTGACGCACCCGAACACACGTTCGGTGAGGCGTAGTTGCCACCGCTTTCCCCAAGCTTTTCCGCAGGCTCCCCCACCACGAATCCCCAGAGTTATCCACAGGGCCGGGGGTGGGTGGTCGGATCAGACGACCGTCCCTGGGGGCGTGATCACGCGGTAGATGCGCTCGAGGTCGTCCAAATCGGCGAAATCGACGACCAGCCGGCCGGGACCTTTCCCCAGCTGCACCTTGACCCGCGTCTCCAGCCGAGCCGCGAGGAGTTCCTCCAGCTCCAAGACCCCAGGATCGGTGGTCTCCCCCACCGACTCCGGTGTGGGGACCGGCGACGAGCTGACCGGCTCGGGAGTCTCGTCTTCGTCATCGCGGAGGAGCTCCTCCACATCCCGGACCGTGAGGCGCTCATCCACCACCCGGCGAGCGATGGCCTCTTGTTGCCCGCGGTCGGGCGTCGCCAGGAGCGCACGGGCGTGCCCCGCAGAGAGCTGCCCCTCGATCACCAGGCGCTGCACCGACGCCGGCAGCTGCAGGAGACGGATCGTGTTGGCGACCGCGGAGCGGGAGCGGCCGACGCGCGTGGCAACCTGCTCCTGGGTGAACGCGAAGTCCTCCATGAGTTGCTGGTAGGCGGCCGCTTCCTCGAGTGCGTTGAGATCCTGGCGGTGCAGGTTCTCGACGACGGCCGTCTCGAGGGATGAGAGGTCGTCGGACTCCCGGATGATCGCCGGGATGGAGGGGAGTCCGGCCCGCTTCGCGGCGCGCCAGCGGCGCTCCCCCGCGATCAGCTCGTACCCCTCGTCGACCGCCCGCACCACGATCGGCTGGATGACGCCGACCTCGGCGATCGATGCCGCCAGCGACGAGAGCATCTCCTCGTCGAAGTGATCCCGGGGCTGGTAGCGGTTCGGCACCACCTCATCGACACCGACATCGCGGAAGCTGCCGCCATCGCCTTCCACGTCGGCCGGGATCAGGGAACTGAGCCCCTTCCCGAGCCCACTACGCCGCGTCGTCGACACCGAGAATCTCCTTTGCGAGGTCCGTGTAGGCGATGGCCCCACGGGACAATGGATCGAAGGTCGTGATCGGCTGACCGAAACTCGGTGCTTCGCTCAGGCGCACGGTACGGGGAATGACGTGCCGCATGACCTTGTCACCGAAGTGCTCCCGCACTTCGTCGGCCACCTGGCCGGACAGCTTGGTTCGCGCGTCGAACATCACGAGCACGATGGTGCTGAGCTGGAGATCCGGGTTGAGGTTCCGGGTCACGAGATCGACGTTGCGGATCAGCTGGCCCAAGCCCTCGAGGGCGTAGTACTCGGTCTGAATCGGGACGAGCACCTCGGTCGCAGCGGTGAGCCCGTTGATCGTCAGCAAGCCAAGCGACGGGGGACAGTCGATCAGGACGATGTCGTAGTCCTCGGCCACACTGGCGATGGCCTCCTTCAGCTTCGTTTCCCTGCTGAAGGCCGGGACGAGCTCGATCTCGGCGCCGGCCAGGTCCAGGCTGGCGGGCGCCACATAGAGCTGCTTGACCGAGGTCGGCTCGATGACATCCTCCATCGGAACGCCTTGGAGCAGGACGTCGTACAAGGAGTAGTCGAGCTGGCGGGGGTTGAGACCGAGACCGGTGCTGGCGTTCGCCTGCGGATCCAGGTCGACGATCAGGACCCGTTCGCCGAGTTCGGCGAAGCACGCGCCGAGGTTCACGGTGGTCGTCGTCTTGCCGACGCCGCCCTTCTGATTGGCCACCGCGAAGACGCGGGGACCGGCTGCACCATCCACAGGGCATCCTTTCTGTCCGCAGCGCTCATCCTCGTCGCGGACATGGCGGAGTGCAAGGACCCCGGGGTGTTTCACGTGAAACCGCCGCCCTGGCCCAGCCGGTCGTTTCACGTGGAACACGACGCAACAGCATGGTGGCCGCGGTCCGGGCGTTCCACGTGAAACCTCCCCAGGCGTCGGAGCGGACCTGCGCCACGCGTTTCACGTGGAACACGGCGACGGACGCCGGTGACCAGCGGTCCGGCGTTTCACGTGAAACGCCCGGCGCCCAGCTCCGGGGCAACCGAGCGGCGTGTCAGGAGGGGAGCAGCGGGCTCCGACGACGAGCCTTCGCCCGTCGGGGAAGCTCGTCGGGAACGGCGCCGAGACGCGGGATCTCGACGTAGAGGTCCTCATCGCCATGCACTACGGCGGCACCGAGGGGGAGTGACGGCACCGGGAGCTGCGCCCACACCGACCGCCAGCGGGCGGCGGTTGACACGACCAGCACGCCACCGTCCCGCACCAGAGGCGTCAGGAGCTCCGCCGCGTCGGCCGGTTCGGCGAGCAGACGGGCGACCGCGCCGTCGAATCGCCCCCGCTGTGCCGAATCGGAGGCGAGATCCTCGGCCCGAGCATGCACCACGGTGCACCGATCATCGAGGCCCAAGGCACGGCGTGCCCGGCGAACATGGTCGAGACGACGCTCGTTGGCGTCCACCAACGTCACGTGCGCCTGGGGGAGTTGGGCCGCCAGGAGCAGGCCAGGAACCCCCGCTCCCGTCCCCACGTCGACCAGATGGACCGCCAAATCGCTGGGCTGGGCCGAAAAATGGGAACGCACGGCGGCAGTGAAGCCAGCCGTGTGTTCCCAGAGTTCAGCAACCGACGTCCGTCCCAGGACGCCGGCGGTACGGGCGGGTGCCCAGGCTGCGTCGAGCGCAGCCGTCTGATCGTCAGTCAGCATCTCCGGCCGGGACGATGACCACACGACGGTTCGGATCCTCGCCCTGCGACGTGGTCTCGACACCGTCTTCGTCGCCGATCGTGTCGTGCACGATCTTGCGATCCGAGCCACCCATGGGCTCGAGCACCCGGGCGACGCCCGACGTACGCACCGCTTCGGCCTGCTCACGGGTGAACGCGGCCAGCGCTTCGGCCCGACGGGCACGAACGCCGCCCATGTCGACCCGGATCCGGCCCTCACGGCCGCTGCCAGCGTGGCGCTGCAGCACCGTGCGGACGAGCTCGTCGATCGCACCGGCGGTGGCGCCGCGCTGGCCGATCATGCGGCCGATGCCCGAACCGTTGGCCGTGATGCGGATCTCGTCGTCGTCGATGTCCTCACGCTGGAAGTCGACACTGGTACCGAACTGCTCGGCGAGGCCGGCCACGAAGGTCTCGGCGATGTCTGCCTGTTCGGTCAGCGGCATGGTCGGTTCGTCACTCACAGCTTCCTGCTTTCGTTCCTTCGCACCGGAATCACGGCGCTTCTTGTCGGCGTTCTGGCCGTTTTGGCCCTTGTTGGCGTTCTGGGCCTGCTTTGCGGCCTTCTTCTGGGGCTGCTTGTCCCGGGACTCTCCCCCGTTTTGGCGGTTTTGTCCAGACTTCTGGCCGCCTCCGCCGTTCTGACCGCCCCGGCCCTTGCCGCCCCGGCGGCGCCGGCGACGATCGTCCTTCGCTCGCGGGGTGGTCGGCCGGACCCGAGCTCGCACCCGAGCCTCTTCCTTGACCCGGCCGAACAGACCGGTCTTCTCCTCGGCAACAACCTCGAATTCGGCGTCGTCTTGGTGGACACCCAGAACATCGAGGGCGGCTTCCTTGGCGTCATGCACCGTGTTGCCGGTCGTCTCGACCCATTCCATGTGAATGGCCTTTCTCTCTCGCGTCACCCTGCCCCGGAGGGCGGTGACGGTGTGCCGGACCCGAGGCCCGGCACGCTGCGGTCGCCACCCGATTGGTGTGGCGGTGTACGTGCAGGCGCCGTGATCAGCGCTTGCGCTTCTTGTGCTGGGGCGACCCCGGATCGGTGGTACGACCACCGGAACGCTGTCGGGTCGGCGCCTTGCCGGTTCGGCCGGCGCCACTCCCCTTCGAAGACTTGCTGTTTCCGCCCTTCTTGGCGCCAGAGCCGCTTCGGGCGTCGTTGCGCTTCGGGGTCGGCTGGCCCTTCTTTTCGGTCGTGCGACCGCCAGAACCCTTGCGGTTGCCGCCGCCATCGCTCTTGCGGGCCTCTTCGCGTGAACGCGCGGCCTGGGCGCCGAGGCTGTCCTCACCCTTGTAGAGCGAGCGGGTGATGTATCCCTGCTGACCGATGCGGTACAGGTTGGAGATGACGAAGTACACGACGAGCGCGGCCGGCATCGTCAACGAGAAGACTGGGAGCATCCAGGGGAGGATCTTCATGATCATCTCCTGCTGGGGGTTGATCTGGGCGCCGGTGTTGCGGCCCCGGATCTGGCGCTGCTGGTAGAGGCTCGAGACCAGCACGATCACGATCAGCACGAAGTAGGGGAGTGCATCGACGAGGTTGGAGCCGGCGACATCCAGGGCGGTCTTGGACAGGTCCATCCCCAGGAAGTTCATCTCGGTGGTCTGCACCAGGTCCTGGTACATCTCACTGTCGACGGGCAGGTTCTCGGGGTCGAAGACGAGATCGTCGTCGTTGAGGCCCACCGTGGTGTTGCTCTCGACATCGCCGCGGCCCGCAGCCCAACCTGCAGCGAGTCCGAAGTCGGTGGCGTGACGGGTAATACCCTGGACGACCCGGAAGAGCACGAGGAACACCGGGAGCTGGATCAACAGGGGAAGACAGCCGCCCAGCGGGTTGATGCCGTTCTCCTGGTAGAACGCCATCAACTCCTCGTTCATCTTCTGGCGATCGTCCTTGTACCGGGTCTGAATCGCCTTGAGTTCGGGCTGGAGACGCTGCATCTGCAACATCGACCGCGTGCTCTTCAGCGTCAGCGGCGTGACGACGACCATCACCGCCAGCGTGAGCAGGATGATCGCGACGCCGTAGGACGGGACCAGGGAGTAGAAGAAGGCGAGGACTTGGGCGATCAGGTCGAACATGACGGGCTTCTCATTGGTTGGTGGGACTCACCGTGCGTTGTTGGCGAACCGGTGGGACGGGGTCATAGCCGTGACTACCCCAAGGGTGGCAGCGGCAGAGTCGGCGCGTGGCGAACCACCCGCCGCGGACAGCGCCGTGGCGCTCGAGCGCTTCGACGGCGTAGGTGGAACACGACGGCACGTAGCGACACGGCGACGGCCGGCCGGCCGCGACGCGCTGATAGGCGCGAACACCGGCTCGAAGCAGGCGCGCGCCGGGGCTCATCGGCGATCCTCGCCGTTCTCCGCCCCGGGGGGCATCGTCACAGAGAGCAATTCAGCCATCGTGGTGCGCAGTGTGGCATGAGACCAGTGCTCGATCGGTCCAGTGACACGAATCAGGTGATCTCCACCCCCAAGACCAGGGGTTTGATCGTCCAGTTCGTGCAGAACCGCCCGCAATCGGCGCTTGATCCGGTTCCGAACCACCGCATTTCCCACCGTGCGTGGGATTGCGTAGGCAAAGCGCGCGCTCTGCGTGGCATCGGGCCGGATCACCAGCCGGAGTGGCCCTCGTCCTCGCCGTTGCCCGTCAGCGCGCAGCTGATCGAACGCACGACGGCCCGAGAGCCGCTCGATCATGCCGACAGGCGGGCGCGGCCCTTCTGGCGACGGGACCGAAGGACGGCCCGGCCCCCGCGGGTGCTCATGCGCGAACGGAAGCCGTGCTTCTTGGCACGCTTGCGAACGTTGGGCTGATACGGGCGCTTCATGAGTCCTCCTGGCACCGAGGGCGAAGTGGGGCCCACGGAATCCGCCGCATGGTGAATGCAACCAGCGGTTGGTCAACGCTTCAACCTACGGTCGTCTGCAGGCCGCGACAACACGTCCGAAATCCACAAAACGCGGCCGAGCGTCCCGGAATCCGGCTCCAACGGCATCTCCAAAGAAATGACATTCGTGTCATTTCATCTTCCATCGATGTCATTTACCCGTCGAAAACCACAGCTGACCTGGGGAAATGTGGGAATCCACAACGCCAACTTGCGGCCCGCGATCCTGTTGATAGGTTCGCCGCCCTACCGGACGGGCTACGGGTCGTAGGGGCACTGTTGTTCATCAAGAGTTCCCTCACAACGCCGACCGTTCGCGCATTGGTACGAATCGGCTGTCCACACCTGTGGACGGCGTTGTGGAGAGGGAGTGAAGAGCGTGGGTGATCTTGGGGACGCGGACGGTCTGTGGACCAACTGTGCTGCCAGCATCCGGGCCCAGGTCAGCGATGCGGTGTGGCGCACCACCTTCAGTGGAGCCAAGGCCGTGGCGTTCGACGAGGGCGAGCTCGTGCTGGTCGTGCCCAACGGCCTGCAGAAAGAGCGCATCGAGGGCCGCTATCTCGGCCTGGTGCAGGACGCGATCGAAGAAACCGCTGCGGACGACGTGTCGGTCCGGGTCGAAATCGACACCGATTGGAGCCAACTTCCCGACGAGATCGACGTTCCCAGCGCCGATCTCGGTGGGGGAGCGGCACCAGCCGCCACGATCGAGGCGCCGGCACCGAACCCGGCCGGCGGGCTCGAGGACAAGTTCACCTTCGAGCACTTCGTGATCGGGCCATCGAACCGTTTCGCCCACGCCGCCGCGTTGTCGGTGGCCGAAGCACCCGCGGCGAGTTACAACCCGCTGTTCATCCACGGTGACTCCGGCCTGGGCAAGACCCACCTGCTGCGGGGCATCGCGCACTATGTCGCCCATCACTACCCGACCTATCGGGTGCGCTACGTCTCGACCGAGACCTTCCTCAACGAGTTCGTCGAAGCGATCCGCACCAACGCGTTGCCCGAGTTCAAGCGGCGCTACCGCGACATCGACGTGCTCTTGATCGACGACATCCAGTTCATGGAAGGCAAGGACGGTCTCCAGGAGGAGTTCTTCCACACCTTCAACGAGCTGCACCAGAACGACAAGCAGATCGTGCTGTCGTCGGATCGCACCCCGGATGCGATGCCCACCCTCGAGGACCGCCTTCGCAGCCGCTTCAAGTGGGGCCTGATCACCGACATCCAGCGTCCCGACCTCGAGACCCGCCTCGCGATCCTCTCGAAGAAGGCCGAATCCAAGACGATCGACATCCCCGACGACGTCTTGTTGTTCATCGCCGAGAACATCACCGAGTCGATCCGTGAGCTCGAAGGCGCCCTGATCAAGGTCACCGCCTACGCGAACCTCACCCAGCAGCCGCTGACGGTCGACCTCGCGTCGCTCGTGCTGGGCGACCTGATCGCCAACAATGAGAAGAAGCCCGTCACCGCCGAGCGCATCATCGCCCTCACCGCGGAGATGTTCGGCTTCGAGATCGAGCAGATCATCGGCGGATCCCGCCGTCGTCCGTTGGTCGACGCCCGCCAGGTCGCCATGTACGTCACGCGCAACATGACCGACCTCTCCTTCCCCGACATCGGCAAGGAGTTCGGCGGCCGCGACCACACGACCGTCATGCACGCCTGTCGCAAGGTCGAAGGACGGATGGGCGAACGCCAGCAGATCTTCGATCGCGTCACCGAGCTTCAGCAGCGACTGCAGTCGTCCTGACCGGACGGCTGGGGGCGACGCTGGGGACGACGTGTCGACATCGGGTGGATCCGCGGGGGACAGACCCCCACCTTTCCACCCACCCACATCGGGCCGACCTCGAGCGTGTGATCGCGAGGGGACGGAATGGGGAAGCGGCTTCCGCGTGATTTCAACGAAGAATCCGCTTCATCCACAATCCACAGGCCCTATGTACTTCTAGTATCTGGATTCATTCAAACGAGAGAAGTCGTAGTAACACCATGACCATGAAGTTCCGCTGCGAACGAGACGTCCTCGTCGAGGCCCTCGGTGCCGCCGGCCGGGCGGTGACGACCCGTGGTGGCGCGCTCCCGGTGCTCGCTGGTGTGCACATGAACCTCGCCGGCGATCGCCTGACCGTGACCGGCAGCGATCTCGATCTCACCATCTCCGTCGAGGTCGAGGTGGCCGGCGGTGAGGACGGTGTCGCCGTCTTGCCGTCCAAGCTCATCTCCGATGTGGTTCGTTCGTTGCGCCCTGGTGCGGTCGACGTGTCGATCGAAGACGACGATGCCCGCATCGTGTCGCATCCGTCGGAATTCTCGATCCGTGTGATTCCCGCCGATGAGTTCCCCGAGCTCTCCACCGCCGACGGCGACGCGGTAACGCTCGACGCCGGTGCGTTCCGGGCCGCGATCGATCAGGTCGAGAAGGCCGCGTCGAGCGACGACGCCCGCCCGATCCTCACCGGTGTGTTGATGGCCGCCGAAGAGGACGGCCTGCGCCTCGTCTCCACCGACTCCTACCGTCTGTCGGTTCGCGACCTCGCCGGTACCACGATCCTCGGCGAGGGCCAGAAGGTGCTCGTGCCGAGTCGGGCGCTGAAGGAGCTTTCGCGTGTGGTCGGCGAGTCCGAAGAGATCACCCTTCGGCTCGGCGAACGCGATGCCGGCTTCGAAGTCGGTTCGGTCAAGGTCACGACCCGGCTGATCGAGGGTGATTTCCCGAACTATCGCGGTCTGATCCCGAGCAACCATCCCAACGCACTCACCGTCAGCCGCGAATCGCTGCTCGATGCGGTGCGCCGGGTGCGCCTGCTCGCCCAGGAGTCCACGCCGGTGCGTCTCGCCATGTCCGGCGACGGCCTCGAACTGGTCGCGGTGACCCAGGACGTCGGTCAGGCCCACGAGTCGGTCGAGGCGAGCTACAGCGGCGACGACCTCACCGTGGCGTTCAACCCGGAGTACCTGATCGATGGCATCGAGGTGGCGCCCGGCGATGAGATCACCCTCGAGACCGTCGACGAGCTGAAGCCGGCGCTGTTGAAGTCGGCCGAGGATCCCAACTTCCTCTACCTGCTGATGCCGGTTCGGGTCAGCTGATCTTCGCCTGGTGAAAATCCGGAACCTCTCGCTCGCCGATTGGCGTTCCTATCGCGCGGTCGATGTGACGTTCGGCGACGGCCTCACCGCGGTGATGGGCGAGAACGGTCACGGCAAGACCAACCTGATCGAGTCGATCGGGTGGATCGCAGGGATCGGCTCGTTTCGCGGCGCCCCCGACGACGCGCTGGTTCGGCTCGGCGCTGACGCGGCGATCATCCGGGCGACGGTCGAGACCGACGACGGGCGCGAGCAGCTGATCGAGGTCGAGATTCCGCGGGTGGGCCGCAACCGGATCCAGGTCAACCGCCAGCGGGTGTCGCGGATGAGCGATCTCGTCGGCGTCGTCCAGGTCACCGTGTTCTCGCCGGACGACCTGGAACTGGTGAAGGGCGGACCGTCGCTGCGCCGAGGGTGGATCGACGCCGCGGTCGGATCCCGCCATGTGAAGTTCGCCGCGTTGCGAGGCGAGGTCGAGCGGGTGCTGAAGCAGCGCAATGCACTGTTGCGGAGCGCTCACGGGCGTCTCGACGCCGACGCGGCGTTCACCCTCGACGTCTGGGACGCGAAGCTCGCCGAGGTGGGGGAGCGGCTGCGGTCGGTGCGGTTGAGCTTGCTCGACGAGATGGCCCCCGTTCTTGCGACCGCCTACGACGCGGTGGCCCAGCAGGCGGCGATGGTGGAGACCTTCTACGAGAGTTCCTGGGAGGGTGATCTCGCCGAGGCGCTCGTCGCCGCTCGCGATGTCGATGTGCGCCGCGGGGTCACCACGATCGGGCCACACCGCGACGAGATCCTGTTGTCGATCGCTGGGGCCCCGGCCCGAACCCACGCGTCGCAGGGCGAGCAGCGGTCACTGGCCCTGGCGCTGCGCCTCGCGGCCGACGGTGTCGTTCGCCACGCGGGGGTGGCCGAACCCGTGCTGTTGCTCGACGACGTGTTCTCCGAACTCGATCCCAATCGGGCCGGCGCGCTGCTCGAAGCATTGCCGGGCGGACAGCGCATCCTCACGACGGCGGCGGGTCTGCCGCCGGCCGCGACACCCGATCAGGTGTTGCGAATCCACAGCAGCACGGTCACGGTGGAGTCGTGAACACCCCGAAGCCGATCGGCGAGAGCCTCGAACGCCTCCTCGGCAACCTCAACGCGCCGTCGGTCGACGTGCTCGATGTGGTGTTTCGCGCGTGGGATTCGATCGTCGGTCCCGATCTCGCGGAGCACACCCGACCGACCGCGGTCGATGGCGATGTCTTGAACGTCGCGGCGTCCGATCCGGCCTGGGCCACGGAGTTCCGATGGCTCGAATCCGAGGTCGTGAAGCGGCTCGCGGAGGCCACCGGGACCGACCGGATTCAGCGGGTTCAGGTGCGGGTCGCACGGTCGTTCTGAACCCTCCTTCTGACACGAATCACACGCGTGTAACTGGTAGGCTGGAGGGACCGTGATCGGCCCTCTCGACCAGTGCGACCAGCTCGCCTCGAGGAACGCGAAAACCCTGGATCTTGCTTGCCACGACAGGGATTTCCGGGGGTCGGTGTGAGCGGTGACGGCGAGCTGAACACGCCCGCGGACAATCCCGACGACGGATCCTCCGCGGCGAGCCAGGAGGTTGACGTGACCACCACCGAATCATCGTCGTACGGCGCTCAGGACATCACCGTCCTCGAGGGCCTCGAGGCCGTCCGCAAGCGGCCCGGTATGTACATCGGGTCCACCGGCCCCACCGGCCTGCACCACCTCGTGTGGGAGGTCGTCGACAACTCCGTCGACGAGGCCATGGCGGGTCACTGCACCCGCATCGACGTGTCGATCATGCCCGACGGTGGCATCGAGGTCCGCGACGACGGTCGCGGTATCCCGGTCGACATGCACCCCAAGTACGAAGACATGTCCGCGGCCGAGGTCGTGCTCACGGTGCTGCACGCCGGCGGCAAGTTCGGCGGCGACGGCTACAAGGTGTCGGGCGGTCTGCACGGTGTTGGCATCTCGGTGGTCAACGCGCTCTCGGCCAAGGTCGAGGTCGAGATCGACCGGGCCGGCAAGCGCCACTTCATGTCGTTCGGCGATGGTGGCGAGCTCAAGGATCGCCTGGCGGTGGTCGGCGATGCCCCCGCGGGCGACGATGGCGAACCCCGCACCGGTACCACGGTGCGGTTCTGGCCCGACGGGTTGATCTTCGACGAGACCGACTACCGCTTCCAGACGCTGCAGGACCGCTTCCAGATGATGGCGTTCCTCAACCGAGGCCTCGAGATCCGGGTCCGCGATCAGCGCGAGGGCGCCACCGTCGAGACCGACGATCCCGATGGCTGGTTCGGCTACAAGTACGACGGCGGGATCATGGATTTCGTCACCCACGTCAACTCGTCGAAGGAGGCGCTGTTCCAGGCGGTCGGCTACTTCGAGGGCGAGGAGACGATCGACGACAACCCCCACGAGGTCGAGATCGCGTTCCAGTGGAACACCGGCTTCAACTCCGACGGCCTGCACAGCTTCGCCAACGGCATCGCCACGCTCGAGGGCGGCATGCACGAGCAGGGCTTCCGTACCGCGGTGACCCGTACGGTCAACACGTACGCCCGTGAGAAGGGCCTGCTCAAGGAGAAGGACGACAACCTCACCGGTGACGACATCCGCGAGGGTCTCACCGCCATCATCTCGGCTCGCATCGGTGAGCCGCAGTTCGAGGGTCAGACCAAGTCCAAGCTCGGCAACGTCTCGATGCGTTCGCTCGTCGAGAAGGTCACCAACGAAAAGATGGCCGAGTGGCTCGAGGAGCACCCCTCCGAGGGCAAGGCGATCGTCACCAAGGCCACCAACGCGGCGCGAGCTCGGGTCGCGGCGGCCGACGCCCGCAAGGCGATCCGGTCCAAGTCGCTGCTCGATGGCGCCGGCATGCCCGACAAGCTCAAGGACTGTTCGGCCAAGGAGCCGGAACGTCGTGAGCTGTTCATCGTCGAGGGCGACTCCGCCGGTGGCTCCGCGGTGCGCGCCCGCGATCCCGAGACCCAGGCGATCCTGCCGATCCGCGGCAAGATCCTCAACGTCGAGCGAGCCCGCATCGACAAGATGCTCAAGAACAACGAGGTCCAGTCCCTGATCACCGCGATCGGCGCCGGCTTCGCTGAGGACTTCGACGTCACCCAGGCCCGCTACCACAAGGTGATCCTCCTGGCCGACGCGGATGTCGACGGCAGCCACATCCGCACCCTGCTGCTCACGTTCTTCTTCCGGCAGATGCGGCCACTGGTCGAGGCCGGCTACGTCTACATCGCGCAGCCGCCGCTCTACAGCACGAAGGTCTCCACCAAGGAGACGGTGTATCTCAAAGACGACGCGGCCAAGGACGCCTTCATGGCTGAGCGCCCCAACTACACCAAGGACTTCCAGCGCTTGAAGGGCCTCGGCGAGATGGACTGGGACGAGCTGCGCGACACCACGATGGATGTCGCCACCCGATCGCTGTTGCAGGTCTCGGTCGAACAGGCCGCCATCGCGGATGAGGTCATGTCGATCCTGATGGGCGACGACGTCGAGCAGCGCAAGAACTTCATCGTCACCAATGCACGCGAAGTGCGGAACCTGGACTTCTGATGTCTGACACTCCCACCGACGAGCTCGAGAACGACGGCGAGCCCGATGACATCACCGTGATCGAGATCCAGGAGGAGATGGAATCCTCCTTCCTCGACTACGCGATGTCGGTCATCATCAGCCGCGCCCTGCCCGACGTTCGCGACGGCCTCAAGCCGGTGCACCGCCGCATCCTGTGGGGCATGTTCGATCAGGGCTTCCGTCCCGATCGCAACTTCGTGAAGTGCGCCCGCGTGTCGGGCGACGTCGCAGCCCGGTTCCACCCCCACGGCACGTCGGCGATCTACGACGCCTTGGCCCGCATGGCCCAGCCGTTCTCGCTGCGGCACCCGCTCATCGCCTTCCACGGCAACTACGGCTCGCCGGAGGATCCGCCGGCCGCGGATCGATACACCGAGTGTCGGCTCAGTCCGCTGGCGATGCAGATGCTCGCCGACATCGATGAAGACACCGTCGACTTCGCCGACAACTACTCCGCGGAGTTCCAGGAGCCGACGGTTCTGCCGAGCCGGTTCCCGAACCTGTTGGTCAACGGTGTGCAGGGCATCGCCGTTGGCATGGCCACCAACATCCCGCCGCACAACCTCGACGAGGTGTGCTCGGCGGTCACCCATCTGCTCCGCAACCCCGAGGCCACCGTCGACGACCTCATGGAGCACGTGCGAGGCCCCGACTTCCCGACCGGTGGGCAGATCCTCGGTCGTGTGGGGATCGAGTCGGCCTACCGGACCGGTCGTGGCTCGGTGAAGATGCGGGCCAAGGTCGAGATCGAGGAGAAGGGCCAGACCCAGGCGATCGTCGTCACCGAGCTGCCCTACCAGGTGTCGGCCGGTGCGGTCGCCCGCAAGATCGCCGAGCTCGTCAACAACCGTGAGCTCGACGGCATCCGCGACATCAACGACGAGTCGTCGGGCGACGACACCCGGTTCGTCATCACCCTCAAGCGCGACGCCAACCCCGAGGTGGTCCTCAACAACCTCTGGAAGGCCACGCCGCTGCAGACCAGCTTCGGCGTCAACATGGTCGCCCTCGTGGGTGGTGTGCCCCGCACGCTCAACCTGCTCGACGCGCTCCAGGCCTATGTCGATCACCAGATCGACGTCATCACCCGGCGCTCGGAGTACCGACTCGACGTCGCCGAGAAGCGGCTCCACATCGTCGAGGGCCTCCTCAAAGCCCTCGATCTGATCGACGAGATCATCGCCACGATCCGGGCGAGTGAGGACCGCGGCGCGGCGCGCGAGGCGCTCATGGCCGGGATCACCCCGGCCGCCGGTGGTGAGTCGGTGGCGTTCTCGGAGGTCCAGGCCAACCACATCCTCGACATGCAGCTCGGACGCCTCACCCGGCTGGGCCGCGCCGATCTCGAGGAGGAAGCCGCGGAGCTCCAGACGACGATCGCCGAACTCCAGGCGATCCTCGGCGACGAGGCCAAGCTCCGCGAGGTCATCGTCGACGAACTCGGCGAGGTCCGGGAGACCTTCGCGGAACCGCGCCGGTCGAGCCTCGAGATCGATCCGGGCGAGTTCGACATCGAGGACCTCATCGACGACGACCCGCTCGTGTTCACCATGACCGCGACCGGCTACGTGAAGACCACCCCGGCCGAGGAGTTCAAGGCCCAGGGCCGCGGTGGCCGCGGCATCGCCGGCGCCAAGCTCAAGGACGAGGACACGATCACCCAGCTGATCCAGACCACGGCCCACAGCTACCTGTTGTTCTTCTCGACCCGCGGTCGGGTCTATCGCCTCAAAGCCCACGAGATTCCGGTCGCGAGCCGTACCTCGCGGGGCACGGCGATCGTCAACCTGTTGCCGTTGCAGGAGGACGAGACGATCCAGGCGATCATCGACACCCGCGACTACGAGACGATGCGATACCTGTTCTTCGCCACCGCGAAGGGCCGGGTGAAGAAGACGCGCTTCAACGCCTACGACTCCTCGCTGCGGGCCGGACTCATCGCCATCAAGCTCAACGACGACGACGAGCTCGTCGAGGTCATTCCAACCAACGGGGTCTACGACATCCTGCTCTCGAGCCGCTTCGGTCAGACGATGCGGTTCAAGGAAGATCAGGTGCGCGAGATGGGCCGCAACGCGGCCGGCGTGGTCGGCATCAAGTTCAAGAAGGACGGCGATGCGGTCGTCGCCTGCGACATCGCCCGCGACGGCGCGACGCTGCTCCACATCACCGAACAGGGCTACGGCAAGCGCACCGACGTCGATGAGTACCCGGCCAAGGGTCGCGGCGGCATGGGCGTGGTCGGCATCAAGATCGTCGACGAGAAGGGCCCGGTGGTCGGCACCCTCGTCGTGGAGGACGACGACGAAGTCCTCGCCGTCACCCGCCAAGGCGTGATGATCCGTACCCGTGCGGCCGACATCTCGATCCAGGGACGATCGGCGAGCGGTGTGAAGGTCATCTCACCCGACGACGACGACGCCGTCGCTTCGATCGCCCTCGTCACCGTCGACGAGGACGACGCGGGCGAAACCGACGCAACCGAGGGCGACACGAGGGCCGAGGCCGGCGAGGGTGACGCGGCGGTCGACGTCGCTGAGCCGGACACCGA
>CAZEML010000001.1:6701-66762 GCA_964513285.1 uncultured Candidatus Nemicrothrix sp. | reverse complement strand
GACACCGACGAGTCCTGATTCGGCCCGCGTCTGCGGGTCCGTCCCAGAAAGCGAACGACTTCCCCGTCGAGAACCCGCCGCGTCGTGCGGCGATGGGGAAGGAGATTCGCCATGGGTGGCGATCGTGGTCAGGCGATGCCCTGGCTCTTGTTGGTGATGATGACGGCGATGGCGCTTGTGGCGTTCGCGGCACGCCTCGGTCCGGTGGTCGACGATTCGGCGCGGGCACGGACCGCGGCCGACGCGGCAGCGCTGGCGGGCGCGGCAGACGGTGAGCGCGCCGCTCGGGAGCTCGCCGAGGCCAATGGTGGTGAACTCGAGCGCTTTCTTCGGACCGCCGACGGTGTCGAGGTCGTCGTGCGGGTCGGCGAGGTGCGGGCCCGAGCCGAGGCGTCGGCCTCCGCGTCGTGGCAACCGTTCGGCGGGCCAGACTGAGTGGGTGAGCCTCCCGCTGACGTCGGTCATTCCCGTTGCGCTGTTCCATGACGGGCCGTTTCGGTGGCGGACGGCCACCCGCCGCACCGACGCGACCGACTGGTTGCAGTTCGACCTGTCGGTCATCGACGCCGAGCTCGCCGAGAAGGCGCACATCCTCGAGCACCACCGCGACGATGCCTTCGTCACCGTGTCGGGTTCCGAGCCGGCGTCGGCTGAGGTCGCCTCGCTGGTCGACGACGCGCTGCAGGCTGCGGAGCGTCCGCCGTTGCCCACCGACGACCGGCATCCGCTCGAGCGAGCCGCGCGGGCGGTTCACGAGGATCTGATCGTCCTCCACCGCCGCCCTGAGGGGTGGGTGATGACGGCCGGGGTCGTCTGCTTCCCGACCCGATGGTCGCCGGCCACCAAGATCGGCCGGTCGATGGCGCAGATCCACGGTCCAGTCCCGCGGTACGACACGATCGCGCCGGCCGTCGATCGTCTCTTCGATCGCCTGCGCCCAGGATCGATCGTCTGGCGTCCGAATTGGTCGCTCGTCGGCCAGCCCGACCTCCGCTTGCCGGTCGAGGATCGGCAGGCGCCCGCTCGGCTCCCCGACGACCCCGCCCGGAGCCTCTGGCTGCGGTCCGAGCGCCAGACCGTTCGGCGCCTGGAGCGCCACGACGACCACATCGTGTTCACCGTGCGCGTGCATCGCTGGCCGCTCGGCGAGGTCCTCTCCACGATCGACACGACCCTCGCCGCCGAGTTGCGATCCCTGCCCGACGACGTGGCCACCTACAAGAATCTCGAAGGGTGGCGCCACGAGCTCGCGGCCCGTGTGGAGGCCGGCGAGGTGGGGTGAAGCGGGGCGCCGACTCGCGTCCCGTACACTGCTCTCTGCTCATGAGCGATCTCCCCGAACTCGACGACGACGCCTTCCGGCTCGCCACCGGCGAGGAACTCGTGCTGCCCGGCGATTCGCCGGATGCGCCCCTTCCTGCCGCCGCTCCCGCCGCGACCGGTCCCGTGCTTGCCCCCGTCGGCCCTCGTCCCGTGGCCCGGCCGTCACTGCGCGATCGGCGCACCGCCGGCCGCCTGCGGGCCCGCAAGGTCCGCCGCCTGGTTCGCCACGTCGAGCCCTGGTCGGTGCTCAAGGTCGCGCTGATCTTCTACTTCTGCCTGTGGGTCATCTTGCTGATCGCCGGCGTGATGCTCTGGAGCCTCGCCGTCAGCTCCGGCACGGTCGACAACATCGAGACCTTCATCACCGAACTCTTCGCGCTCGAGAGCTTCACGTTCAACGCCGACCAGATCTTCCGGGCGTCCGCGATCGGTGGTCTTGTGCTCGTCGTCGCCGGCGCCGGCTTCACGGTGTTGATGGCGGTGCTGTTCAACCTCATCTCCGACATCACCGGTGGCGTGCGGTTCACCGTCGTCGAAGAGGAAACCGCTCGCCCTCGGCCCAAGCGCCTTCGCCCTCGCCGGGGGATGCGACCGACCGGTCAACCTCCGGTCGGCGCCGGTCCGCAGCCGACGGGCCCGCCACCGCTCCCCGACGCGATGCCCCCCGAGCCGGCGTCGGAGACCAATGTCGTCGGCGACGACATTCCGATCCTGGCGACCGCCGAGAGCGCAGCGCACGCCGCTGAGCCCCGGTTGAGCGAGTTGGTCGAATCCGACGACCAGCCGATCGACGAGGTGGCCAACGGCGACGACGACCGGTAGCGTTGTCCGCCGCACGGGGCTATAGCTCAGTTGGTTAGAGCGCACCCCTGATAAGGGTGAGGTCGCTGGTTCGACTCCAGCTAGCCCCACGCTGCACCCTCCGGATCACCGGAGCGTGCCCGTGCCGAGTTGGGAGGCGCCCGTGGGCGGAGGACTCATCACTCTGGCGAGACGGACCCTCGTCGCCATCGGCGCCGGGGTCGCGGTCGCTGCGGCGATCCGGGTCCGCGGCAGCGGCGGCATCCCACCCCAGACCGGTGGTTGGCGAGAGCTGCGCGGCGACGATCTCCGCTGATGAGCCGGGTCCTGCTCTTCGGTGCCGGCGCGACCGGTGCCCGGATCGCCCGTCAGCTGCGCTCCAGCGGCGAGGTCGAGGAGCTCGAGATCCGCGATCCCAATGCCGAGCGGCTGCGACGCCTGCTCGATTCACTCGGCGACGGTGCGCAGCCGGGGCTGGGTCGGCGCATCACCGGGTCGCCCGATGCGGTCGTGATCGCCAGTCCACCGGGCACCCAGGTCGGGCTCGCCCGACGAGCCGTGCACGAAGGTGTCCCGGTCGTCACCACTTCCAATCAGACCTCTGAGGTCCGCCGACTCCTGACCCTCGACGACGAGGCTCGCTACCGCGAGGTGCCCGTGGTCGTCGGTGCCGGGTTCATGCCGGGTCTGACCTGTCTGCTCGCCCGCCACGGCGCTCGCGAGTACGACGAGATCGAGGAGATCCACGTCGCCAAGGTGGGCACCGGTGGTCCGGCGTGCGCTCGTCAGCATCACCGTGCGCTGAGCTCGACCGGCATCGATTGGCGGGACGGGCGCTGGACTCGGCGTGCGGGTGGATCCGGTCGCGAGCTGGCGTGGTTCCCCGATCCGGTCGGTGGTCGCGATTGCTATCGGGCCGCGCTTCCCGATGCGCTTCTGATCGTCCCGCACTTCGACCGGGTGCAGCGGGTCACGGCCCGGCAGGCGGCGACTCGCAACGACCGGCTCACGGCGCCGTTGCCGATGCTTCGTCGCCCGCATCCCGAGGGCGGGATCGGGGCGATCCGAGTCGAGCTGCGCGGTCGAGTCGGCATCGAGCGGCGGGTCTCGGTCTACGGCGCGATCGAGCGCCCGGCGGTGGCGGCCGGGGCGATGGCCGCGACCGCGACGCTGCATGCCTTGGCCGGCGATCTCGGTCCCGGTGCCGATGGGCTCGCGGCGGTCTCCGACACGGTCGGCGTACTGCGCACGCTCGCCAGCCGCGGCGTGAAGCCCGTCCGGTTCGAGGGCGTCTCCACCTTCGTCTGACCCAGCCCCGACTGGGCCGTTCGATGTGGTGGAAGATGAGCCGAATTGGCCGTAAAGGTCGCCGGCTTCTCCGCCGAAGTTTCAGCGAGATCCAGACGATGCGGGATCAGTGGAAAAGATTTTCCGAAAATCGCTAAAGCTCGTCGCGGAACGCGCCGAGAACCCTCTTGCTGGAACGTTGGGGGACGTCCCTCCAGCGGCGACCGAGGGAGATACCGGGGCGATGAACCAGGGCGAACAGGAACAGCGGATGCGAAGCACACGAGCCAGTCGGCGTCGGGTGCGACCCACCCAGGGTGCGGGCTCGATGGAGCCCGAACTGGCGGAGATGATCGAGGACAACCTCCCGCTGGTGAAGCACATCGTGTTCCAGGTGGCGGTCCACTTCCCCCGCCACGTCGATCGTGACGAACTGGCCCGTGCCGGCGCACTCGGCCTCGTCGAGGCCGCCCGTCGCTACGACGAGGCCCGCGGCGTGCCCTTCGAGCGGTTCGCCGCCCAGCGCATCCGGGGCGCCATTCTCGACGCCGTCCGTGCCGCTGACTGGGCGCCTCGCTCGGTCCGCAACCTCGCCCGCAAGCTCGAGAACGCCGAGCAGCGCCTCGCCACCGAACTCGGCCGGGTGCCGAACAAGGAAGAGATGGCCGACGCCCTCGGCATGAGCCAGAGCGAGCTCAACCGTCTGCAGGACCGCATGTTCCGCAGCGTCGTCCTCGCCCTCGAGCACGAGACCGCCGACGAGGTCGAAAAGGACCTCACCCTGGTCGATGTCCTGGTCGACGAGCAGTCGGTCGAACCGTCCGCTGAGCTCGAGACCCGTGAGCTCCACGGCTATCTGCGTGACGCGATCTCGCTGTTGCCCGAGCGCCACCGCCTCGTCGTGGTCGGCTACTTCCTCGAGGGTCGCACCTCGCAGGATCTCGCCGACTTCCTCGGCGTCACCGAGAGCCGGATCAGCCAGCTCCGCAGCGAGTCGCTGCTCATGCTGCAGGAGGGCATCGAGGCCCAGTACCTGGCCGACCAGCCCGACCCGAGCGAAGTCAGCGGTCGTGTCGCCCGTCGCAAGGCGACCTACGCCAAGGGCATCGCGGAAGCGTCGGAGTTCGCCGATCGCATGCAGCTGATCAACCTGATCGAGTCAGACGCCCCGGCCGTCGCTGGCCGCCAGATGTTCTGACCAGATACGGCCCGTCCGGCGCAGCTGTGCCGGGCGGGCAGGGATTTCTCCCCACCCCCCGAGGGTAGAGTGGCGGTCCATATGGGCCGCCACTCCCTGTTTTCCCCCGTTGTCATACTCGTCGCGGTGTTCGCGCTCCTCGCGTCCGCGTGTGGATTGACCCCTGCCGATGAGGAGCTCGCCGGAAGCGACGGCGACTGCCCCGACGTGACCCGTCCGGCGCCGACCGAACTCGAGCTGAACGTGATCACCGAGCTCGACAACCAGGGCGCCACCCACGTGCTGTGCCCGGTCGAGTACGCCACCAGCCCCCCGACCAGCGGGTCGCACTTCCCGACCTGGCAGAACTGTGGGTTCTACACCGAGCCGATCCGCGACGAGACGGCAGTGCACTCGCTCGAGCACGGTGCCATCTGGATCGCCTACGACCCCGATCTCGACCCCGTGCTGGTCGATGAGATCGCGGCGGTCGTCGGCCTCGACGGCCACTTCATCGCCTCGCCGTATCCGGGCCTGCAGAACCCGATCGTCGTCAGTGCCTGGGATCGGCAGCTGGCGCTGGAGCGCATCGGCGAGACCGTCTTCGCCGAATTCATGGACACCTACCTCGGACGCGTGTCGGAGACGGCTCCCGAGGCGGGCGCGTCCTGTGAGGGTGCGGTCGGTGCGCCGCCGTTCGACCCCGATCGCAACTACGACGAGGCCGAGCAGTTCTTCATGGACAACTGATCTCGGTCAGGTGTCGAACAGCGCGAGCAGGTCGTCGTGGACGAGACCGTTCGTCGCGACGCCGCTGTGGCGCTCCCAGGAGTCGGCTTGTTCGACGCCGTCGTAGTTCGAGAACCGGCCGCCGGCCTCGGGGATGATCACCGCCATGGGCGCCACGTCCCACGGGTTGGCGAGCGGGTCGATCATCGCTTCGGCTCGCCCTGACGCGACGAGCGCGTAGCCGTACGCATCGCCCCACGTCCGGAACTCGACACCGCTGTCGAGCAGGCGCTGGAGGTCCGCAGGCGGCCAGTACCCCATGGCACTCGTGGTCGCGTAGGCCCCGTCGAGGGTGGCGTGGTCCGACACGCGGCAGGGCACGCCGTTGAAGGTCGCACCGAGGCCGCGGCCGGCGGCGACGGTCTCGTCGAGTCCGGGGAGGTGGATGACGCCGACGGCGGGGCCGTGCTCGTCGATGAGCGCGATCAGCGTCGAGTAGAGCGGCACCCCCTTGGTGAACGCCTTGGTGCCGTCGATCGGGTCGACGACCCATCGCCGTCCACTCGTGCCCTCGGTGTCGTCGTGTTCCTCGCCGACCACGCCGTCCGCGGGGAAGCGTTCGGCGAGCCGGGCTCGCACCAGGGTCTCGGCCGCCAAGTCGGCGGCGGTGACCTCAGAACCGTCGCTCTTGTGTTCGACGGCGAGCGCAGCGTTCTGGAACCACTCGAGCGTCGACGCACCTGCTTCGACAGCGAGCTCGATCGCGAAGGCGAGATCGGCGGGATCCGCAGCGGGGGTGGTCATGAGGAGGCGCCTTTCGGGGGACGGGGAAGCAGTGGCGAGGTTCGCTCGACATAGTCGGCGTAGCCGTCACGTCGGGTGTGCAGGCCGCGCTCGAGCATGGCGACGCCGGTGACCTGCACGAGCAGGAGGGTCATGAGGATCGGGCCGACGATCGCCCAACGGGCATCGGTGGTCTCCGCGGCGACGAGGAACAACCCCCACCACACACAGATGTCACCGAAGTAGTTGGGGTGGCGGCTGTAGCGCCAGAGACCCCAATCGAGCACCGCGCCCTGGTTGTCGGGGTCGCGCCGGAAGCGAGCGAGCTGGGCGTCGGCGACCGTCTCGAAGAACAGGCCGACCCCCCAGACGACGACACCGATCACGGCGACGACACCGATCGCGGGTTCGGCGGGGGTCATCGCGAGTTGGACCGGGAGGCTGACGACGAACATCAGCGCGCCCTGGAGCAAGAAGACGGTGAAGAGTGACGTGAGGGGGAAGCGGTCGCCGGCGCGTCGTCGCATCGACTGGTAGCGGAAGTCCTCGGGCTCGCCGCGGCTTCGCCAGGTGAGGTGGATCGCGAGCCGAAGACCCCAGATCGTGACCATGGCGACCAACAGGCCTCGGCGATCGCTCAGACCGTCGCCGACCCCGGAGGCGACCCACACGATCACCACGAACCCGAGGCCCCAGACGATGTCGGCGATGCTCGCGTCGCGCCGGATGAGGCTGATCAGCCAGGTGACCACCATCAGCACCACGACGGCCGTCGCCGCGCTGCCGAGCACGTCGACGTGAGAACTCACCCGGTGCCCGCTCCGGTGTCGCCGGCTTCACTCTCGCGTTCGAGCACGCGATGGTGGATCCAGTCGTCCATCTCGATCCATCGCTCGATGAGCCACGAGTTGATCAGGTCTTCGTCGGTCGGCACGGTCTCGCGCGGGTGTCGGGTCGCGAGGACTTCGATCGGTCGTTGTTCGGTGATCGTGGCGATGATCTCGCGCACCGAACTGCGACCCTCGACACCCACGTTGGCGAGCACGATGATGTCCGCGTCGGGGGCACCGCGCATGAGCGCCAGCGTGCCGGCGGGGCGAGGCGGGAGCACGTAGCGGAGCCCGTTCGCCTTGTCGGCGAGGTCTTCGCGGCTGCTGCGCAGCCGTTCGATCGCCCGCTCGTGGCGCTCCTGGGTGCGGAACGTGCCTTCGGGGAAGATCACACACGTGCCGTCGTCGGGCATGTGGGCGGCGAGTTGTTCGACCTGCTGGAACATCTCGGATCCCGGCGTGCTCCGGTTGATCCACACGTTGGGGGTGCGGTCGCCGACGAGATCCATCGCGGGCGCCCACTTGAGGTCTTCTTTGAGGGTGTACCGGGCGAACCGGTCGTTGTCGGCGAGGACGAGCAGCGGGACGATGGCGTCGATGTGGCTCGAGTGGCGAGCCACCATGATGCTGGGCCCGCCCTCGAGTGCCGTGCCGTCGGCGAGGGTGACGCTCACGCCGGCGAACCGGCCGAGGTTCTTCATGTGACGGCGGCACCACCAGTGCTCGAGCCGGTAGTTGGTCGACAGCCAGCCGTCGGGGTTGCGCCGGCCGTTGACGTACCAGACGGCGAGGGCGCTGGCGCCGACGACACCGATCACCTCGGTCCAGAGCGTGGCGGCGATCAGCAGCCAGGCGCGGGTGCGGCGTCCCTGGGGCGAGCCGGTGACCAGGTCGGCGAGGTACAGCACGGGCACCGCGATGACGCTCGCCGCGGCGAGAACGACCGCGAGCAGCGTGGCGACGGTGATCGTGAGTGGTCGTCGAATCAGTGGTCTCGGGAGACTGGCCACGGAGAGACCGTAGTGTGAGCACCATGACGAATGCTCCTTTGTGGTCGCCGAGCGCCGAACGGGTCGCCGGGGCCAACCTGCACCGCCTGTTCGCGCGCACCGCGGCGGATCACGGCCTGCAGTACTCCGGCGATCCGGTCGCCGACTACGCCGTGCTCCACGATTGGTCGATCGCGGATCCCGGCGCGTTCTGGGCGCTGGCCTGGGACGAACTCGGGATCGTCGGCGATCGGGGCGAACGGCTGTCCGAGCCGGGCGCTCGGCTTCGTGAGCACCGGTTCCTCCCCGACGCGACACTGAACGTGGCCGAGCAGTTGCTGGGCCAGCCGTCCGACGAGGCCGCGATCCTCTTCCGCGGTGAGGACGGTGAGGCGGTCGATGTGACCCGGGCCGAACTCCACGACATGGTGGCCCGGATCCAGACGATCCTGCGCGACTCGGGCGTCGGTGTCGGCGATCGGGTGGTCGCCTGGTTGCCAAATCGGCCCGAGACGATCGCGGTGATGCTCGCCGCCGCCGGCCTCGGTGCGGTGTTCGCCAGCACCTCACCCGACTTCGGGACCGACGGGGTCATCGATCGATTCGGACAGATCGAGCCCACGGTGCTGTTCTCGGTTCCCGACTACGCCTACAACGGCAAACGGCACGACTGCGCCGGCCGGCTGGACGAGATCGTCGCCGCCCTCCCGAGCCTCGAACGCTCCGTGGTCGTCGAGCCCGGTTGGCTCGACGAGGTCGAGGCGGGCGACCTGACCTTCGAGGCCTTGCCGTTCGATCACCCGTGGTACGTGCTCTTCTCCTCGGGGACCACCGGCAAGCCGAAGTGCATCGTGCACCGGACCGGTGGCGTGCTGCTCAAGCACTTGGTCGAGCAGGTCTTCCACTGCGACATCTCGCCCGGCGATCGTGTCTTCTACTTCACGACCGCGGGCTGGATGATGTGGAACTGGCTGGCGTCGGCCCTCGGCACCGGCGCGACGGTCGTGCTCTACGACGGCGCCCCGACCTTCCCCGACGCGAACCGACTGTTCGATCTGGCCGACGAGGTCGGCGTGACGTTCCTCGGGACGTCGGCGAAGTTCCTCGATGCCTGCGCCAACGCCGGGATCCGGCCGATCGACACCCACGATCTGGCGACGGTGCGCTCGGTCGCGTCGACCGGCTCGACCCTGTCCCCGGAGGGATTCGCGTTCGTGTACGACGCGTTGGCCACCGATGTCCACCTGGCGTCGATCTCGGGCGGCACCGACCTCTGCGGCTGCCTCGTCCTCGGGAATCCGATGCTGCCCGTGCGGGCCGGAGAGATCCAGGTGCCCGCCCTGGGGCTCGACACCGACGTGGCGGGCCCCGATGGTGGTTCGGTCGAGATCGGCGTGGAAGGCGAGCTCGTGTGCCGTACGCCGTTCCCGTCGATGCCGCTGCGCTTCTGGGACGATCCGGGCGACACGCGGTACGACGCCGCCTACTTCGACCGGTTCCCGGGCTTGTGGCACCACGGCGACTTCGTCTCCCGCACCGCCGATGGCGGGTTCGTGATCTCGGGTCGGTCCGACGCGACCCTCAATCCCGGTGGCGTGCGGATCGGCACGGCCGAGATCTACCGGCGGGTCGACACGATGGCGGAGGTGGAGGAGAGCGTCGTGGTCGGGCAGCCGTGGGACGGCGACACCCGGATCGTCCTGTTCGTGAAGATGGCGCCAGGCCACGACCTCGACGACGAGCTCCGGACCCGCATTCGCACCAAGATCCGCGAGGAGGTCACCCCCCGCCACGTCCCCGCGGTGATCGCGTCGGTGGCGGACATCCCTCGCACCCGCTCGGGGAAGATCACCGAGCTCGCCGTCCGCGACGTGATCGTCGGTCGACCGATCGCGAACGTCGAGGCGCTCGCGAACCCCGAGGCGCTCGAGCACTTCCGCGATCGCCCCGAACTCGCGTGACCGACGCAGTCTTCAAGGCCTCTTGACAACTTTCGTGCTTTTCCATACCTTCTGACTTGTTGTCGCCCCGTGTCGTGTCTCGGGGCCGGTCAGAGGAGTCAGTCGATGCCAACCGATGCTGCCGCTCTTCGCGTCGCCGCCGATCGGGCCGAGCGCGACGCCGTCGCGGCCCGCGAGGTCGCGGTCACCCTCGAGCGGCACAACCAGGCACTCGAACATCGGCTGACACCCGTCCTGAACCGCCACACCACCGAGGTGTGGGATTCCCGGGCCGCGACCGCCAGCCGCATGCGCCTCCGATTCTCCGGTGCTCGCAACTTGGCCCGGGCTCGGCTGGCGATCACCGAGGTCGTCGGTCAGGTCCGCCGCCGAGCCGAGGTGCTCGAGCTCACGGCGTCGGACTATCGCCGCGAGGCGAACCATCTCGATGCCCTCGCGGCCGAAGCGGCGTCGGCCGCTGCGCTGGCGGGAGTGACACCGCCTCCGGTGGTGTTCGACCCCGTGCAGTCCTCGCGTGCCCCGGTGCCCCACGGCGTGCGCTGATGAGCGACACCATCGTCCTCCACGTCTACCCGGCCCAGATTCTCGAGCGGCTCTACCAGCGGGCGATCGACGCGGTCGTCACCGACATCGAGGGATTCGGGCGAGCGCTCGACAGCGCTCGGCCGTTCCTGCCCTACCTGGCCGACGGCGATTCGGGGGCTCGCGCGGTGGGCTACCTCCAGGCGCTCGCCGATCAGCTCAGTGCCGACCACGACGACCTCGCCTGGCGGATCGACTATGTGGAGACCCTCGCCGCCGACGGGGTGCTCACCGCGATCCCGCGTCGCACCGACCATCTCCGACGACAGCGTGTGGCCGACCTCGTCGCGATGTTGCACGGCGACGAGCACGACGCGGCGATGGCCGAGCTGACCATCCGGGCGATCACCGACCGCGATGCCTCTCGAGCGATCGCTCGCGAACTCGGAGCCGACGGGATCGAGGCGCTCCGCGACCGCCTCCACGATCAGATGATCGAGGTCACCCTGTCGTGGGATCTCCACGGCTACTCGCGAGAGGAGGGCTGGGTCGAGAGCGCCGAGGCGGAAGCCGCTGCATTCGACGAGACCTTCCAGCTCTACGGCGCGCTGCTCGCCAGCTTCAGCCACCACGACGAGGGGCGCGAGGTGCTCGAGGCCGTGTTCCACCTCGAGCAGCCCGACACCGACACGAACTTCCTGCCCGTCGCCTTGCTGCACGGCGACTGGGACGACGCCTTCCTGTACGACCTCTACGAACGGATCTTCACGACCCCGTCGGACTTCTGGGGTGGGTACGGGCGGCTCGCCGGCGCGATGGAGATCGTCGAGTCGGAGTTCCTCTTCCCGCGGCTGATCGATCCGCACACGGTCCTGCTGGAGGCGATCGGCCGTCAGCCGGACCTGGCGCGGCGACTGGTCCTCGAGGAGGGGGCGTTCCGTCGACTCATGGAGTTCGACGACTACGGGCCCTTCGGCGGCACCGATCTCGAGCGGGCCTACGGCATCAGCCGGATGAGCGGCGGCTCCCGGCTCGGTGACGGGTTGGCGGCGCTGTTCGAGGCGGCGCTGATCGATCCGCACCGCAGCGAGCAGATCTATGACTTCCTCGGCGGTGGCTCGACCATCGATGCTCAGGGATACGAGGTGCACGTCCCGGGCCTCTTCCACGACATTGCCGAGCTCGGCCTGCCTCGGAGCGCCGAACTCCGCCAGGTGCTCGCGGACGTGTGGAACCTGCAGTGGCACAACGTCGCCTCCCTCGACAACGGCATCCGGCCGACCGACGACGTCGGCGGCGCCGTCCTCGTGGAGATCTTCACCGACGAGACCGCCCGGCTCGAGGTCATGGCCGGGTTCGGGGCCTATCTGGAAGTGCTCTACGCAGGTGCCTTCGTGGACGGGTCGCCGGAGGCGATCGCGGAGGCGGGCGTCGGCGCCCACCGCGGGTTCGGGCACCTCCACCACGCGCTGAGCGAACTCCAGCCGGACTCGACGGATCGCAGCCTGTTGCGGAGCGCCTTCCGCACGGGCGCCGGCTTCGGGGCCAAGCAGCTCCTCCCATTCCTCGGCGGTCCGCCGACCTGGTCGACGGTCGGACTCGGCTTCGTCGTCGGTCAGGTGATCAGCGAGGCCGGCGACCGCCTGCTCCCCGACGACGTCAGCCGGTATCCCACGAGTCGGTCGGTGCTCCACGATCTCTTCGTCGCGACGCCCACCCATGTCGGCCCCCCGCTGCCGACCGATGCCGAGGTGATCTTCGCCAACGCCGCGCTCACCGCGCATCCTGAGCTCGCCGTCGAGGTCGAGCCGAGCCGGTGGCTCGTCGATGGCGTGATTCAGCCGCCCTCAGGCGATGACGCCGCCGCCTTCGACGACTTCGGGTTCTTGTACGGCCGCAACTTCACCGGCGATTCGCCGTTCCAGCCGATGATCACCGCGCCGGCGCTCGATGTCGCGTCGTGGTTGGCCACCACCGTCTACCTCGACGAGTGACCCGGACGTCGGCCTGCGGGGTGATCAGGCGTCGGTCGGAACTCGGAAGACCGGCGCGTTCGGGAAGAAGGCCCGCAGCTTGCGGCGCACGCGGAACGGGGTCCACTCACCCTCGGGCTGAGCGAGCCGATCGGCGACCACGAGCAGCGCCGCCAGGTTGAACCCGAGACCACAGTGGCTGCCGTAGACCTCGACGTTCTCGGTGAACGGGGTGTCGTGGTTGAGGCAGTGGTGCCAGCGCACGACGCCATCGGCCCGGGTGTAGATCGAGGTCGCCGGCACGGGCAGCTCCTCGCGCACATAGGCGGGCACCCGCATCTCGAGGTGGGGTGCGTGCAGATGGCTGAGGCTGCGGTAGATCGGCGACGCGTTGGAATCGGTCGGCGTCTCGATCTGGAACGGGCTGCCCAGGGTGATCACCTGGCGGATCGTGTGGGGCGCCAGCCGAGCGAGCTCGCGGGCGAAGATGCCGCCGAGGCTCCAGCCGACGACATCGATGCGGCCGTGCTTCTGGTTGAGCTCGTCGAGCCGCTCGACCATGCCGTCGAGGATCTCCGGCGTCGGACCGAGGTTCCGGCCGAGTTCCCAGCCGTAGACGGTGTGGCCGAGCTCCTCGAGGTTCTTGCGCAAGGGGGCCGTGCTGCCATCGCCGGCCAAGAACCCGGGCAAGACGAAAACCGGCCGGTTGCCGTGGGGGAGGCAGCGACGCAGGAGCGGCGCACTCACCTGGAACGAGCCGTATTCGCCAACGGCGGTCATCTCAGAGGCGAGGCGGAAGACGGAGGGCCGAGACATCCCACCCAGCGTGCCACGAAAGTGACTCCAGACACACCCTTCGCGACAATGGAGGCATGGCTGAACATGATCTGATCATCCGCGGCGGAACGGTGATCGACGGCACCGGCTCGGCCCGTCGCACCGCCGATGTGGCCGTCCGTGACGGTGTCATCACCGAGGTCGGGCGGGTCGAGGGGTCCGCCCACCGTGAGGTCGACGCCGATGGCGCCGTGGTCGCGCCCGGGTTCGTCGACGTGCACACCCACTACGACGGCCAGGCCACGTGGGAGGCGACGATGCAGCCGTCGTCGTGGCATGGGGTCACCACGGTCGTGTTCGGCAACTGCGGCGTCGGGTTCGCCCCGGTGCACGACACCGACCACGACCGGCTCGTGCAGTTGATGGAGGGGGTGGAGGACATCCCCGGCACCGCACTCCACGAAGGGCTCGCCTGGAACTGGAACTCGCTGCCCGAGTACCTCGACGCACTCGGCGGACCCAAGGACATGGACATCGCCGCCCAGGTGCCCCACGCGGCGCTGCGGTTGCACGTGATGGGGGAGCGGGGCGCCAAGGGCGAGGACGCGACCCCGAGCGACATCGCCGAGATGGGCCGGCTCGCGGCCGAAGGGGTCGATGCCGGCTTTCTCGGGTTCACGACCAGTCGGACCCAGAACCACAAGACCTCGCTCGGCGAACCGACCCCGACCCTCACCGCCGCTCGCGAGGAGCTGGTGGGGATCGCCGAAGCGATCGGCACGACCGGCAAGGGCGTGTTGCAGCTGGTCAGCGACTTCACCGACATCGATGGTGAGTTCGCGATCGTGCGGGCGATGACGGAGTCGTCGGGCCGCCCGATCAGCTTCACCCTCGTCGAGTCGCCTCGTGGCTACGACTACCACCGCGCGATCCTCGGCCACATCGAGTCCGCTCGCTCCGACGGCCTCACCGTCACCGGCCAGACCGCGGTGCGGCCGATCGGGGTGCTGCTCGGGTTCGAGTGCACGCTCAACCCCTTCCTGGTCAACCCGGTGTTCCGCGAGATCGCCGACCTGCCCAAGGACGACCGCACCGCCGCCCTGCGGGATCCCGCGTTCCGGGCCCGTCTGCTCGAGGCGGCCGGCGGCAAGGACATGCAGGCGGTCGGCGGCCGACTCATCGAGAAGTTCGACATCATGTTCGCCCTCGGCGAGAGCCCGAACTACGAGCCCGACATGGCCAACACGATGGCCGCGATCGCCGCCCGCGAGGGACGAGCGCCGGCCGAGGTCGCGCTCGACGCGATGCTCGAGAACGACGGCACCGCGATGCTGTGGGTGCCGTTCTCCAACTACGGGCAGGGCAACCTCGACGGCACCCGTGAGCTGCTCACCCATCCGTACACGGTCCCGGCCTTGTCCGACGGTGGCGCCCATGTCGGCACGATCTGTGACGGCTCGTTCCCGACCACGCTGCTGCAGCACTGGGGTCGTGACCGCGACGGCGAGCGCATCGACGTCGAGTTCCTGATCCAACGCCAGTGCCGCGACACCGCGCGCCTCGTCGGCCTCGAGGATCGCGGTGTGCTCGCCCCCGGCTACCGGGCCGACATCAACATCATCGACTTCGACCGGCTCCGAGTGCATCAGCCCGAGCTGCTGTACGACCTGCCGGCCGGCGGTCGCCGAGTGGTCCAGCGGGCCGACGGCTACGCCCACACCTTCGTCGCCGGCACCGAGACCTACGCCGAAGGGGTCGCCACCGGCGAGCTGCCCGGCGGTCTCGTCCGCGGCGCCCAGCCCGCGCCGACCGCAGCGAAGGGAGCCTGAACATGGCCACCGCCCTCAGCGCCGCCGAGGTCAACCCGCTCGAACGCCACGCCGAATGGCGAGCGGCCGACGTCGTCGACCCCGAGGTCTGGACCCATCGTCTGACCGACGCCGAGATCGCCGAGCTCGAGGCGGCGCTCGCCGTCGCCCGCGCCCACACCGACGAGGTGCTCGACGTCGACAAGGAACACTTCCCGCTCGACACGCTCGTGCCGGTCCTCGACGGCATCGCGCAGGAACTGATCAACGGCCGCGGCTTTCAACGGATCTCGGGCCTGCCCGTCGACCGGCTCGGCCCCGAGGACTCGTCCTGGATCTACTGGGGCGTCGGGCTGCACCTCGGCGTGCCGTGGCCCCAGAACGCCAAGGGGCATCTCCTCGGCGACGTGAAGGATCAGGGCAAGTCGATCGACGACCCGACCGCCCGCGGCAACGAGATCGGTGGCGCCGGACTCGGCTTCCACTCCGACGGCTCGGATCTGGTCGGGCTGCTGTGCCTCGATCCGGGTGTGTCCGGTGGCGAGAGCCTGATCTCCAACGCCTTGCTCTGCCACAACCTGCTCGTCGAGTCCGATCCCGAACTCGCCGGCGCGCTCTATGAGGGACTCCCGTACGACTTCCGCGGCGAGCAGGCCAAGGACGGCAAGCCGTACTACCACGTGCCCGCGTTCAGCCGGCAGGACGGTCGCCTCTTCGTGCGCTACATCCCGCAGTTCATCCTCGCGTCGCAGCGCCACGAAGAGGCCCCTCGACTCACCGAGACCCAGCGGGCGGCGATGAAGGCCTACTCCGCCCTCGTCGACGATCCCGATCACTGGGTCGAGATGACCTTCGACGCCGGCGACATGCAGTTCGTGAACAACTACCACGTGCTGCACGGCCGCAAGCCCTACGTCGACGACACCGACTCAGGCCGGGTCCGGTGGTTGAAGCGGTTGTGGCTGGCGACCGAGATCCTCGGCCCCGAAGACCGTCCGGAGCGCTTCCAGGCCGCCGGTGCCACCGCCCATTGGTCCGCCCGCCGGACCAAGGCGTAGCCCGCGCTACCATCCTCGGCCATGAGCCGATTCCATGACTTCACCATGGCGTCGCTTGAGGGTGAGCAGGTGTCCTTCTCGGACTTCGCCGACCAGGCCTGTCTCGTCGTCAACGTCGCTTCCGCTTGAGGCCTCACGCCTCAGTACGCAGGTCTGCGTACGCTTCATCACGACGACAACGGGGTCCGCGTCCTGGGCTTCCCGTGCAACCAGTTCGGCGGCCAGGAACCCGGCTCCGCTGAAGAGATCCGGGCCTTCGTCACCGACAACTACAACATCGACTTCCCGATGTTCGCCAAGATCGACGTCAACGGCGACGAGGCGGCCGAGCTCTACCAGTGGCTCCGCAGCGAGCAGCCCGGTGACGGCGAGACCAACGACATCACCTGGAACTTCGAGAAGTTCCTCGTGAACTCGAGCGGTGAGGTCGTGGCCCGGTTCAACCCGATGATCACGCCCGAAGAAATCGCGGAGCAGCTCGGCGACCTGCTGGGCTGAGTCTCTCGAAGACGAGTGTCGCGGGCCGGGAGCGATCCCGGCCCGTGCCGCGCTCGGGATCGAATTGACCGAGCGGCGGCGGAGCCGGTCAACTCGGGCCATGAACGACATCGCGTTCGAGCTCCGGGGTGGCGAGGCGTGGCGATCGCCATGGGGGGACTATCGGCGTCTGCGTGACGAGTCACCGGTGCACTTCGTGCCGGCCGCCGGCGA
Organism: uncultured Candidatus Nemicrothrix sp.; assembly: GCA_964513285.1. Classification (GTDB taxonomy): domain Bacteria; phylum Actinomycetota; class Acidimicrobiia; order Acidimicrobiales; family Aldehydirespiratoraceae; genus UBA11606. The sequence continues at coordinate 50,033 of CAZEML010000001.1, read as the reverse complement.
CAACACCGACTTCTACGTGCTGTCGCGGTTCGCCGACGTGTTCGCGGCCGTCCGCGACACCGACACGTTCTCGTCGGCCCAGGGGCTCACACCGAACGCCGACGCGATGGCGATGTTCGAGGACGGCCAACAGCCGATCGTGATGATGGACCCGCCCGACCACACCGCGATGCGGCGCCTGGTCGGCAAACAGATGACTCCCCGGCGCGTGCATCTGATCGAGGACGCCGTGCGAGCGTTCGTCGACGAGCGCCTCGATCGGGTCGAGGACTCCGGCGGGGCTGTCGACATCGTCGAGCTGCTGTTCAAGCCGTTGCCGTCGTTCGTCGTCGCCCACTATCTCGGGGTCCCGGTCGAGACCCGGTCGAGCTTCGACGAGTGGACCAACGCGATCGTCGCCGCCAACGCCGAAGGGTCGTTCGAGTCGGCGATGGACGCAACGATGGCGCTGCTGGGGTTCGCCGCCGAACTGATGGAGCTCAAGAAGACCGAGCCCGGCGAGGACCTCATCACCGATCTGGTCGAGGTGGGGGAGGACGTCGTCTCGGCCGGGTGGGTCGTCGGGTTCGTCTTCACGATGGTCACCGGCGGCAACGACACCATGACCGGGCTGCTCGGTGGGTCGGCGGAGTTGCTCACCGCCCACCGAGATCAGCGGCAGGTCCTGCTCGACGAACCGTCGCGCATGGCGGCAGCGGTCGAAGAGCTCCTCCGGCTGACCTCGCCGGTGCAGAACCTCGCCCGAACCACCACCAGCGATGTCGAGATCGGCGACGTCGTGGTTCCGGCCGGCGAGAAGGTGTTGCTCCTCTACGGCTCGGCGAACCGCGACGAGCGGGAGTTCGGCGACGACGCGGCGCAGCTCGACGTTCGCCGCGACATCGACAAGATGCTGAGCCTGGGATACGGCGCCCATCACTGTCTCGGCGCGGCGGCGGCCCGGCTCCAAGGACGGGTCGCCCTCGCCCGGATGCTCGAGCGCTTCCCCGACTTCGAGGTCGATGCGGCCGCCGGGCGGTTCGCGCCGGGCGGGTTCGTCCGGCGCTACGAATCGCTTCCGTTCACGGCGTGAGCCAGCATGGGGCATGGCCGAGAAGCTGCCCGTCACGCCCGACCTGCTCGTCGAACTCGAGCTGATCAAGCGCTGCAAGTACGCCTACCTGCGCCTCGTCGACCAACACCGCTTCGACGATCTCCACACGGTGATGACCAACGACTGCACGGCGGCGTACTCCGACGGTGACTACAGCTTCGACGACCTCGCCGGCATCGTCGCCTTCCTGCACGAGAACATGGGCCGCGACCAGTTCTTGTCGAGCCATGCGTGTCACCACCCCGAGATCGACGTCTACGACGACGGCACGGCCACCGGCATCTGGAAGCTCGAGGATCAGGTGATCATCACCGACTTCGGCGTCAACCTCCGCGGCGCCGCGTTCTACGAAGACCGGTACGTGAAGACCGACGAGGGATGGAAGCTGTCCCACACCGGCTACACCCGCACCTTCGAGGAGATGCATCCGCAGGCCTCGATCGAGGGCGTGCACCTCAAGATGGGCGAGTTCAGCTGACCCAGAGGATCAACCACAGCGTGCTCATACCCACCACGAGGCTCGCGGGCACATTACGAGTCCGCCAGATCACCGTCCCCGCGACGAGCACCGCGATCAGGCGGGGAACGTCGTCGCCGAACTCGGCGAACTGATCGCCGCCGAGCACCGCCGGGGCGGCGATGGCGGCAAACGACGCGGGCCCCACGTACTTGAGGGCCTGTTCGACCCGCGGCGGCAGGGTGACGCGGTCACCTGCGGCGATGAACGACGCACGGGTGAGGTAGGTGATGACGCCGGCCGCGATGATCGTGAGCCACAGGTTCATGCCGCGACCTCCGATCGCGACTCGATGAAGCCACCGGCCGCCACGCCCAACACGATGGCGAGCAGCACGCCCGACCCCTGCGGCAGGTCGGCGCCGAGCACCGAGACGATCGCGCCGACCGCCGCGGCGACGACCCCGGCCCGGTTGGTGATCGACAAGATCATCAAGCCGCCGAAGAGGATCGGCACCGCGAACCCGAGTTGCCACTCCGGTTCGGTGACGTCACCGACGAGAACGCCGGTCAAGGTCGCGCACATCCACATCACCCACAGGAACGTGCCCGACCCGAGGAAGTGCCACATGCGGGTGCGGTCGTCGAGGTCGTCGGGCTGCGCGATGGCGAGGGCGAACGACTGGTCGAGAAGGATGTACGGACCGACCACCCGGAACCAGCCAGGGAACCCGGCGAACTTCGGCCGAAGGGCGGCGGAGTACATCAGGTGGCGCGAGTTGATGAAGGCCACCGTCACCAGCACGACGGCGGCGCTGGCGGACTCGGCGAGGAGTTCGATGGCGGCCAGCTGGGCGGCGCCGGCTGCAATGATCGGCGAGGACGCCCACGCGGCGAGCTGATCGAGCCCGGAGTCGGCGATGACCACACCCAGCACGAAGCCGAACGGGATGCCGGGCACCGCGATCGGCATCACGTCGCGGAACCCCGTCCAGAACGCTCGCCGATCGAACGAGAAGTCGGTCACCGCTCGGAGGCTACGGCTGGTCCCCGACGATCACAGCGGTTTCCGCGCGTCGGCTGCGTCGGCCACCATGACGGGATGGAGTCCTTCCCGAGCTGGTCGATCGCAGCGGTCAACCTGCCCGAACATGCCGACAATCCGGTCCACACCGTCGAGGGTGGCCTGGCGGCCGGCTATGCGGGTGCGGTCGTGGCCGGCACGACCGTCTTCGCCTATCTGACCCGCCCTGTCGCGGCGGCGTGGGGTCGTGACTGGGTCACCAACGGCGGCCACGAGGTCTGGTTCCGCGGGCCGGTCCTGGCCGACGAACCCGTCGTCGTCTCGGGCGGGCCCGACGAGGTGACGGCCACGGTCGGCGACCGTCTGTGCGCCCGCCTCGTGCCGGAGCGAACCGTGGTCGAGCCGGGCGAGCCGTCGGGGGACCGACTCGAGCCGCTCGTCGTCGAGCTCAGCGACCGCTGGGTGGGCTACGCGGCCCGCGCTGGTGAGGATCTGTCGCTGTATCCCGAGGACGATCTCGTGCACCCGTCGGTGTGGCCCTCGCTCGCCAACCGGGTCTTCGCCACCCAACTGATCGACGGTGCGTGGGTGCACACCCGGAGCCGGATCCGTCACCTCGGTGCCGTCGCGCCGGGTGCGACCGTGGTGGTCGAGTCCTGGGAGATCGATCGCTTCGACACCCGGTCGGGGGAGCGAGCAGTCGTCGACATGCGGATGACGGTCGACGATCGTGTCGTCTGCGCGGTGGAACACGAGGCGATCGTTCGTCTCCGCGCACGGGAGGCCTGATGCTCGCTCGGCGGGAGCGCCCGTTGCTCGAAGGGGTCAGGCATGGGCGGATCGGCCCAGTGATCGCGTTCGGCGGCGTCGCCATCATCATCAGTGGAGCGAGCGTCGTCTGGTTGTCGGACGACTCGACCTCGCCGCTGGCAACCATCGCCGTGTGGGTGCTCGGCATCGCCGCGTCCACCTTGTACCTCGTGCCCAGCGTCCGAGTCGATGCTGATGGTGTCGAGATCCGACGGTCGCTCTTGCGAGTCGACCGGATTGCGTCGGCAGACATCGCCCACATCGGCGTCGCGCAGCGGACCGCACGCGGCCGCTCCATTCCCGCGCTCCGGTTGGCCGATGGGAAGACGGTGATGCTCGACCCGTTGGGGACCCCGCCCCTCGGGGACGCGCAGGAGACGATCGAGCTGGCACGGGACATCGGGAAGATCCTCGGACGAGAAGGGCCGGCGCCCGGGGGTACCTGACCGCGACGTGACGGTTATCCACAGGCACGTAACGCGGGGTTCACAGTCGCCACACGAGGCGTTCGCGACCGTTTCGTACCGTCTCCGTCATGGCCCCCACCATCGATGCCGCAGCGAATCCCCCCACGATCGACGCCACCGAGGTGGGGGCCACCAATACGACCGACCCGACCCGGATCGACCCGGCCGTGATCGGCTCGTGGGCCCGCGGCCTGCGGGTGGCGACCGCCCCGATCCGCAACCGTTGGCTCGACATCGACGTCGTCGGACGAGTGAACGTGCCGACCGACGGCCCCGCGATCATCGCAGCGAACCATCTCTCGTTCATCGACTCGCCGCTGCTGATGACCGAGCTGGGCCGCCCCGTGACCTTCCTCGGCAAGGCCGAGTATCTCCGTGACCGAGTGACGCGCACCGTGTTCCCTCGCGTGGGCATGATCCCGGTCGACCGGACGGGACGCAGCGTGGCCTGGAGCTTGAGGGTCGCGCAGGAGCGCCTGGAAGCCGGCGAGCTCGTCGGCATCTTCCCCGAGGGTTCGCGCTCGCGAAGCGGGTATCTCCACCGAGGGCATGTCGGCGCTGCTCACCTCGCCCTCCGCACCGGTGCCCCGATCATCCCGGTCGGCATCATCGGGAGCGCGGCCGCCATGCCGGTCGGCAACAAGCTTCCTGTTCACAAGGGCCGGATCATCATCCGGGTCGGCTCGCCGATCGGCCTCGGCCGCTACCTCGGTCGCCCCCGTAACGCGGCGACGAAGCAGGTGTTGACCGACGAGGTGATGGCGGAGATCGCGGCCCTGTCGGGTCAAGCGGTCGTCGACGAGTACCTCGAGATCCCCGGCTGAGTCAGCTCTCGCCGAGTGCTCGCCAGAGGCGGGCGAGGAATGACGCCATCTGGTCGCGGTCGACGAGGTTGTCGGGGGAGTAGGTCGTCGGGGAGGTGCCGGCGGTGATCCCGAGGCCGTAGATGCACGCGACGTCTGCGGTCGAGATGACGTTGCCGATGTCGGTGAAGGGCAGCAGCGGTGTCGGGCACGGCCGCCCGGTCGCTCGCCAGAGGCGGGCGAGGAACGACGCCATCTGGTCGCGGTCGACGAGGTTGTCCGGGGAGTAGGTCGTCGGGGAGGTGCCGGCGGTGATCCCGAGACCCCAGATGCACGACACGTCCGCCGGCGAGATCGTCGTCGCCAGATCGGTGAAGGCCGAGGCGGTCACCGCAGGACAGTCGAGGTCGGCGGCTCGCCAGAGGCGGGCGAGGAATGACGCCATCTGGTCGCGGTCGACCGGGTTGTCGGGGGAGTAGGTGGTGGGCGAGGTGCCGGCGGTGATGCCGAGCCCGTAGATACAGGCGACGTCGGCCGTCGAGATGACGTTGCCGACGTCGGTGAAGGGCAGCAACGGCGTGGGGCAGGGCCCGATCGGGCTGACGGCGTCGCCTTGGGTCGCGCCGCCGTCGTCTCCCACCGCCGCGGTGCCACCCCCGTCTTCGGCAGGTGGATCCTCCGCGGGCGGGTCGTCGGCCGGCGGATCTTCGGCGGGCGGGAGGGGGCCGGTCGCGGTGGACGGCGCGCTCTGCTGGCCGTCGACCACGACGACCACGGTGAACTCATACGTGGTCCCGTTCACCAGCCCGGTGACGGTGCAGGTCAGTTCCCCGTTGGTGGTGCAGGCGGCGCCACCAGGCGACGCGGTGACGGTGTAGCCGTCGATGTCGCCGCCCGGGTCGGCCGGCGCTTCCCATGAGACGGTCGCCTCGTCGTCGGCCGGGTCGATCGAGATCCCGTCGGGGTCGACCGCAGGCGGCTCGGCGGGCGGGTCGGGATCGACCGGATCCTCGTCGGGGCCGGTCGGCGTGAAGGCATCCGAGGGCGTCGATCCGGGGCCGGTGCCGAGTGCGTTGCTCGCAGTGACGGTGACGGTGTGGATGACGTCGTTGGTGAGGCCGCTGATCGTGCAACTCACCGTCCCGGTCGTGGTGCACGACGCGCCTCCTGGTGCGGCGGTGGCGGTGTAGCCGGTGAGGTCGCTGCCGCCGTCGGACACGGGTACGTTCCAGCTCACGTCGGCGGTCGTGTCACCTGCGATGGCGGTGACGTTGGTCGGTGCGTCGGGCACGCCGACGGGCGTGACGGGCGACGACGCGACCGATGCCGGGCCGGTGCCGATCGCATTCGTCGCGGTGACGGTGAACGTGTGGGCGGTGCCGTTGGTCAAGTCGATGACGGTGCAGCTCGTCGCTCCACTGGTGGAGCACCGCGACCCGCCCGGCGATGCGGTGACGGTGTAGGCGATGATCGCCGACCCGCCCGCGTCGGCGGGGGCGGCCCAGCTCACGGTCGCCTGCCCGCTTCCCGGCGTGGCGTTGACCGTCGTGGGTGCACCGGGCACGGGCAACGGTGTCACCGGATCCGAAGCGTTCGACGCCGGACTGGTTCCGACACTGTTGGTCGCCGTCACCGTGAACGTGTACGGCGTGCTGTTGGTCAGCGTCGGCACGATGCACGTGAGCGAGCCGCTGGTCGAGCAGGTCGCGCCACCCGGTGATGCGGTGACGGTGTAGGTGGTGATCGCCGCGCCGCCATTGGTCTCGGGCGCGAGCCAGGTGACCGTCGCCTCACTGTCGCCCGGAGTGCCGAACACACTGCTCGGTGCGTCGGGCGCAGCGGCGGGTGTGACCCACACCGAGCCGTCGGACGGGGATCCGGTGCCGTCGGAGTTCGTGGCGGTGACGGTGAAGGAATAGGCGGTGCCGTTGGTGAGCCCGCCGACGGTGCAGTTCAACGCGCCGGTCGTCGTGCAACTTGTACCACCGGGGGATGCGGTCGCGGTGTAGCCGGTGATCGGTGAGCCACCCACTTCGGATGGCGCCGTCCACGACACGGCGACCTCGGCGTCGGCGGCGATGGCCAACACGTTGGTGGGTGCGCCGGGGACCGGCGTCGCGGTCACGGCACCGTGCACACGGGCGTGACCCGAGCTGGCGCCGTTCGCGGCATTGCTGGTCGCCCCGGCGGCGAACGCCGTGCCGTCGGCGGAGAGGTCGAGCGAGAAACCGAAGAAATCACCCTCGGCCTCACCATCCACGTTCCCGCCCACCTGCACCCATGCAGAGCCTGACCACTGGAAGACCCGCACCGTTCCCGCACCGGCTCCGGTCGCACCGATCGCGACCCGCGTGCCGTCTTCGGACAACGCGACCGAAGCGCCTGCTTGATCGCCACCGGCTTGTCCGTCGAGGTCGGCACCGAGCTGGACCCATGCCGCGCCCGACCACTGGTAGACCCGGACGTGGCCCGCTTCGGTTCCGCCTCCGCCGTTCTTCGGGGCGCCCACCGCGAGGCGAGCACCATCGGCGGAGAGCGACACCGATCGACCGGAGAAGTCGGCTTCGGCTTCGCCGTCGATGTCGCTTCCGACCTGCACCCACGTCGAGCCGGAGAGGTCGAAGACCCGGACGTTGCCGGCGTTCGCGCCGGTGCCGTCATTGCCAGGGGCACCGACGGCGACCCGGTTGCCGTTCGCCGACATCGCCACCGACGAGCCGGAGATGTCGCCGCTGGCGTCGCCGGTGATGTCGGCGCCGGTCTGGGTCCAGGCGGTTCCGTTCCAGTTGTAGACCCGCGCCACGCCGGCGTTCGACGCGGCGCCCACGCCGCCGACGACGAGATCCTGGCCGTCTTCAGAGAGTGCGATCGAATACCCGATCTGTTCGAACTGGGCCTGCCCGTCGACATCGGCACCCACCTGCGTCCAGGCGGTTCCGTTCCAGTCATAGACCCGCGCGTGACCCGCGAAGGTCCCGTTGCCGCTGTTCAGACGGGCACCGAACGCCACCCGGTTGCCGTTCCCGGACAGCGCGACCGAGAAGCCGGTTTCGGCCCCCTCGCCTTCGAGGTCCGCACCGAGCTGAACCCACCCGGTTCCCGACCATTCGAAGACCCGTACGTAGCCGGTGCCGCCACCGGAGACGCCACCGCGCGTCGCGCCGACCGCCATCCGGGTGCCGTCAGCCGACAACGCAACCGACGTACCGGCGCGGTCGTTGCTGGCGTCGCCGTCGAGATCGACACCCAGCTGATCCCACGGCGCGGCCGCGACGGCGAACTGACTCGGGCCGGCGAGCAACGCCGCCGTCATCGCCACCACGATGAATGAGGCGAACGAACGCTGGCGAACACGAGACGTGCGAGGCACCCAGGATTCCTTGGGGGTCCACGCCGTCCCTGGCCTGGAGGATGAGCGCGATCCGTCGAACTCGCCCTACAGCCTCGGTCGCCGCCGCTCCGTCATGAGTCCCGCCGCATCGGCCGGGCGGCGGGTTCGGTGTCCCTCGGACGGGCCGCCCTAGGCCGGGCGGCAGATTCCCCGTCCGCCCTAGGCGGGGCGGCAGAACTCGTCGTAGCGGTCACTCGTCATCGGGTGCTCAGCCATCGTCTCGGGCTCGAACACCGACCGCTCCACGTCATAGATGTCGCCCAGATAGACGTGTACGGCCCTCGCCGCCTGACCCTCGGGCGAGCTGATCGCATGGATCGCCCGTTCACCCAACGCCACGATCTCACCCGCCTCGAGCATGCGCCCCGTCGTCGCCTCGACCCCGTCGCTCGTGCGCGTCCAGAAGCGTTGCTCCTCGCACCCCTCGAACACGCCGATGAAGGCGTTCATCGCGTGGTCGTGCGCCGGTTGGATCACCCCCGGCAACGTGTCGAGCACCATGACGGTGAGATCCGACGCTCGGTGAAGCACGGCCTCTCCGCCCAGTCGATGGCCCTGCGCCGACGTTTCGACCTCGTCGTCGCTGAACGCCGGGACCGCTGCCGCCAACCCCGCGTGGTCGCTCACCAGCTCACGCAGAAGCCCGGCGATCGACTGCGGTACGTCGGTGCCGGACGCGACCACGTCTTCACATGCGGTGACGAACGCTTCGAGGACGGGTGGAGTCTCCATGAGGGGAGTTTAGGTTGCGCTCTCGCGTCGCTCACGACCGGCGTAGGGTCGGGGTATGACCCCGTCTCCCTCCAGTTTCGCTCCCGGCGTGCTCACCGGTTCCGCCGTCGGTGAGCTGTTCGCGCTCGCCAAGGCCGAAGGCTTCGCCCTCCCCGCCGTCAACTGTGTCGGCAGCAACTCGATCAACGCGGTCCTCGAGACCGCAGGACGGATCGAGAGCCCGGTGATCGTGCAGTTCTCGACGAGCGGCTCGGCCTTCGTCGGTGGCAAGGCGGTCCCCGTCGACGGTGACCAGGCGTCGATCCTCGGCTCGGTGGCCGGCGCCCGTCACGTCCGCACGATGGCCGAGGCGTACGGAGCCCGGGTCGTGCTGCACACCGATCACTGCCCGAAGAACAAGCTCGGATGGATCAGCGGCCTGCTCGACGAGAGCGAACGCCACTTCGAACAGACCGGCGAGCCGCTCTTCAGCTCCCACATGCTCGACCTGTCCGAAGAACCGATCGAGGAGAACCTCGACATCTGCGTCGAGTACCTGCGCCGTATGGCGCCGATGGGGATGACATTGGAGATCGAGCTCGGCATCACCGGTGGCGAGGAGGACGGCGTCGACAACTCCGACGCCAACCCGGCCGACCTCTACTCCAAGCCCGAGGAGGTGGCCTACGCCTACGAGCGGCTGATGGAGGTGTCGCCCGACTTCACCATCGCGGCGGCGTTCGGCAACGTGCACGGCGTCTACAAGTCGGGCAACGTCGAACTCACCCCGACGATCCTGCGCGATGCCCAGGCCCACATCCACGAACGCTTCGCCACGAGCGACCCGAACCCGGTCAACTTCGTGTTCCACGGCGGGTCGGGCTCGAGTGCGGAGGAGATCGCGGAGGCGATCAGCTACGGCGTCGTGAAGATGAACATCGACACCGACCTCCAGTGGGCGTTCTGGGATGGCATCCGCCGCTACGAGGCCGAGACCCACGACTACCTCCAAGGCCAGCTCGGCAACCCGAGCGGTCCGGACTCGCCCAACAAGAAGCACTACGACCCTCGGGTCTGGCTGCGGGCCGGCGAGGTCTCGTTCTCCGAACGCCTCGAGCAGTCGTTCGCCGAGCTCAACAACGTCGGCACGCTGAAGGGCTGATCGCCGATGCCTTCGGGCGAGGGTTGGCTCACCGAGGCACAGATGATCGAGGTCGATCGCGTGATGATCGAGGACCTCGGCATCGAGCTGATCCAGATGATGGAGAACGCCGGCCGCAACCTCGCCCAACTCGCGATCGACCGCTTCGGACCGAGTCGGGTGGCGGTCGCCGTCGGGTCGGGTGGCAACGGTGGGGGCGGCATGGTCGCGGCGCGACATCTCGCGAACCGCGGGGTCGACGTGGTCGTCGCCTCGACCCGGCCGGCCGAAGAGCTCCGCGGCGTGCCCGCCCATCAGCGGCGGATCCTCGAGGCGATGGCCGTGGGCGTCGCCGACATGTGGGGCGAGGTCGATCTGGTGATCGACGCGGTGATCGGCTACTCGTTGCGAGGGGCCCCGACCGGTCGAAGCCTCGAGTTGATCGATGCCATCAACGCGACCGAGGCGCCCGCCCTGTCGCTCGACACTCCCTCGGGCCTCGACGTCACGTCGGGGGATGCGCCCGGCGCGGTCGTGCGCGCCGACGCGACCCTCACCCTGGCCGCCCCGAAGGTCGGTCTCGCAGCAGCACCTCAGGTCGGCGAGCTCTTCGTCGCCGACATCGCCGTGCCGCCGGCGGTGCTGCGGGCGCTCGGCGCCGCCCCGCCCGACTTCTCCGCGTCGCCGATCGTGCCGGTCAGCCGTTGAGCGAACGGGTCAGGCCCACCTCGGGCCCGACCTGACCACCGACCAGCGAATCCCACGCGCCCGCCAAGGCGTCGGCGCCGGTGTCGTGCTCGATCGTGAGCCACTCGTCGGTGAAGGCCACGTACTTCGCGAACGCTTCCATCACCCGTCGCATCGGCTCGCCCGAACCCCAGTCGCTGTTGCGCTTCTCGATCTGGGCTGGGGCGAAGAAGAACTCGGGCGCGGGGCCGGCCATCTCCGGTCGGTCGCCGAACGACTCCCAGTGGCTGCCGCCGATCGCCATCGAGTGGGCGAGGGTTCCGCCGAAATGGTTGTGGACGTCGGCGAGCACCTGGCCGTTGCCGGCCATGTCGACCACGACCGACCGGCGGTCGGCGTCGATCGACCCGATCTCGTCGTAGGTGACGACCTCGGCGTAGCACCCGAGTGCCTCGACGAACGCCCGGTTGCGTTCGGAGGTGAGCCCGATCGCGTGCCCGCCGCGCTCGCTGACCGTCCACCCCATGGCGATGCTCGTCTTCGATGACGCGCTGGTGATGATCGTGGCCTCGGCACCGAAGTTGTCGTTGTCGAACAGGAGGTCCTCGGCGAGCCAGCCGGTGAGGAACAGGCCCCGCAGGAGCGCGACGTGGGCTTCGCGGTCGGGATCGTGCGCCGGGTCCTTGGCGGTGTCGGCGAACTGTCGGTAGGCGGGCGCGTGGTTGGCCCGGTGGTCGCCGACGTCGAAGAAGCCGGCCTCGGTCGCCTTCGCCAGGACGATGTGTTGGTCCGCCATCGGGAAGAACCCGAAGTGGCGGCTGCCTTCGGCGATCCCGTCGCTCGTGGACTCGACGACCGTCCCGTAGCCCATCGCCGGGACGTGTCCCCACGGAAGGTCGGCCGGGAAGAAGCCCCAGTAGTCGAGCATGTCGCCCGCGACGGCGTAGGTGACGTTGTTGGACGTCAACGCCACGAAGTCGACGTCGAGCCGGACCTCGCCAGGCGCGAGGTCACGATGGCCGTGATCGACGAACTGATGCTCTCGGATCGAGGTGCGGTTGATCTGAAACGAGGTCGCCATGGAGGCGACGCTACGGCGTCAGGCCGGGATGAACCAGACCGCCGTGTCCGTGGGCAACTCGTCGGTGAGTCCGGGCTCGGAGGTCAGCAGGATCTGGCCCTCGGGCATCGCCACCGGCGAGGCGCCCATGTTGGCCATGCACCGCACGCCGCTCCCGCGCTCGTAGGCGAGGACCCCGTCGCCCGCGTCGACCCAGGTCATCGCGGCGTCGGCGACGAAGTGCTCCTTTCGGAGCCGCAGGGCGTCGCGGTAGAGCGAGTGGAACGACCCCGCCACGTCGATCTGCTGATCGGCCGCATAGGTGGCGAACCGCTCGGGCTGCGGCATCCAGGAACCGTTGCTGCCGAACCCGTACGAGGAACCCTCGGCGGTCCAGGGGATGGGCACGCGACAACCGTCGCGACCCTTCTGCGTGCCTTCGCTTCGCCGGGCGACCGGATCGTCGAGCACCTCCCAGGGAAGCTCCCAGACCTCGGGCAGGCCGAGCTCTTCGCCCTGGTAGATGTAGGACGAGCCCGGCAGGCCGAGGGTGATGAGGGCTGCGGCGCGGGCCCGCCGCTCACCGAGTTCGGTGTCGAGCGCGTCGGCCGGACCGGTGACCGGCCAGGTCCGCCACGACGCATCGGCCGGCAGCCCGAACCGGGTGGTGTGGCGCATGACGTCGTGGTTCGAGAGCACCCAGGTGCTGGCCGCTCCGAGTTCGGCGGCCGGCTCGTACACGCCGCTGATCGTCGTGCGGTACTCGTCGGCGTCCCAGCCCGCCATCAGCAGGTCGAAGCTGAACGACTGGTGGTACTCGTCGGGGCGGAGATACTTCGGAAGGGATTCCTCAGAGACCCACGCTTCGGCGACCATCATCCGCTCGTCGTACTCGTCGAGCACCGCACGCCATTCGCGGATGATCTCGTGGACCTCGTCGCGGTCCCAGTGAGGATGGTTGGCCTGCTTGGCGCTGCTGAGGATCTGGACGTGATCGTCGAGATCGGGGAACGTCATGTCCTTGGCGAGACCGTGGGCCACGTCGACGCGGAAGCCGTCGGCGCCCCGGTCGAGCCAGAAGCGGAGGATCGAGACGAACTCGGCCCGCACTTCGGGGTGGGTCCAGTCGAGGTCGGGCTGGCTCGGATCGAAGAGGTGGAGGTACCACTGGCCGTCGTCGACCTGAGTCCATGCCGAACCGCCGAACACCGACTGCCAGTTGTTGGGGGGACCGTCGGGGCTGTCCTTGAAGTGGAAGCGGGCCCGTTCGGGCGAGCCGGGTCCGGCCGCCAGCGCGGCCTTGAACCACTCGTGGTCCCATGAGCAGTGGTTGGGGACGAGGTCGACGAGGATCCGGATCCCCAACGCGTGCGCTTCGGCGATCATCGCTTCGGCGGACTCGAGCGTGCCGTAGGCCGGGTTGATGTTGCGGTAGTCGGCGACGTCGTAGCCGCCGTCGAGCAGGGGCGACGGGTACCAGGGGTTGATCCAGATCGCGTCGATGCCAAGGTCGGCCAGGTACGGCAGCTTGGAGCGCAGACCATCGACGTCGCCGGTGCCGTCGCCATCGGCATCGGCGAAGGAACGGATGTACACCTGGTAGATGGCGCCGGTGCGCCACCAGTCGAGCGTGCTCACGTGGGTCAGACTCCCCGTCTCGGAGCTGACCGAAGGACGGTCAGCGCTGCTTCGGCCCGCCGTTGGTGCCGGGCCACCGACTTCCACCGATCACGTCGGCATAAGGCCAGAAGCTATCCGCATCGAGGGGGCCCGCGTTGGTGATCTGACGGGCCTTCATCTGGTGGGTCACGAGCACCGCCGTGGCGTCGCCGGTCATCGGGAGGTAGTGGGCGACCGGATCCCACGGTGAGTCCTTCAACGTGAGTTCGCCGTCGATCGTCTCGACGTGGATCGGCTCCATCGTCGTGGCGACGTCGACGACCACCGGGCCGAAGTCGAAGCCCTCGCCGCCGCCGATCTCGCGGGCGTACTTCGTCCACCACTCGTGCTCGGTGTACTCCGCGGCCGGGTCACCTTCGCCGGTGATGTGACCCTCGAACTCGACGAACGTGTAGCCCTGATGGGTCGCCCGGGCGCCGACGAGGGTGCCGAGACGGAAGTAGTCGATGTCGCACAAGAACTTGGGCTGGCCGTTGCGTTCGGCGCTGATGTGCACCGCCGCTTCCTGATCGATGCCCATGCCGAGGTTGTACTGCCCCTCGACGCCCTGCCAGCTGGCCGGCACCTTGATCGACACGCCGTACTCGGGCTCGTTGTTGATCGGCACGCAATAGATCCCGATCTGGACCGTGTCATCGCCGGTCGGTTCGAGGCCGGGCGGTAGGAGTTCAGCGATCCGTCCGCTCTCGGTCGGGTACGTGATCACGAGTTTGGGCCAGCCGGCGATCTCGCCGCGCCGAGCCTGCGGTGCTTCAGCCATGGATCCAGGGTCGCGCACGCCGGCTCGCCCGCCCAAAAGCGAGGACGTGGTCGGGCCGAACTGGCGGCCCGACCTGATCTATGACTCTCCGAGCCGGGCCCACAGCGTGGCCTCGGCCAGGATCTCCACACCTGCCTCCCGGGCCTTGGTGACGGTCGTGCTTTCGAGGTCCTCACGGCCGACCACGAGCAGGTCAACGGACTTCGTGAGCGATTTCGCCACGTTGAGCCCGTTCTTTGAGGCGAGCGCCTCACGAATGTTGGCGGGGTGGACGCCCTTCCCAGTGAAGTGCACGGTCCGGCCAGCGATCGATGCTGCGAATTCCTGTCGTGCGTGCTTGACCCGCGCTCGGCCCGCCTTGACGAGATCGTCCCAGTTGGAGAGATCGACGCCGAGCCACACGGCAGCGGTCTCGATCTCGTTGCGCTCCGTTTTCGAGATCCGCCGATCTTCTAGGGCAGCATCGAGGAGTTCGAGAATCACCTCATGGTGGAGTTGCTCGACGTCTTCAACGGAGAGTTGTAGTTCATGGGCAATGGTCGCCATGGCGTGTTGCTCGGTGCGGTCGATGTACCCGTCCTCGAGAGCCGCGAGAACAGTCTCGCGGTAGCGGGTCAGGCCAGCTTGGTCATGATTGGCGTAAGGGTTGTGGGCCCAGAGGTTCGTGGTGAAGTCCGAGAGCACAGATCGGGGCCGAACGGCAACGGAAGCTTCGCCGCGAGCTACCGTCTTGCCGCTCGGAGGCGTAGACACGGTGACCGGCACCGCAGTCACCCCTTTGAATGTCGCCTTGTCGACGAGCGGCAACAGCCGGTGGAAGAGCTCTGCGCACGCACGGGCATCGTCGAGCGCGTTGTGTGAGTCGTACCGATAGCCCAGCTCTGCGCAAGCCTTCTTGAGCGCTCGGGGAAGGCCGACCGTGTTCGCGAGGCTCATGGTGTCGACCACGGGCATCGCCAGGTGAGCGATCGGGTGCCCGGCGCGCTCAAACTCTGCATCGATGAAACCGCTGTCGAAGTCGGAGTTGTGGCAGACGAGAACGCGCCCGGTGAGCCATGCGGCAACGTCGCCCGCGACGTCGGCGAACGTGGGCGCAGCGACCAGCCAGTCGGCCTCAATGAGGTGGATATCGGTCCGGCCGGCATTCCCATCGCCCGGGTTCACAAGGGTGGACCATTGGCCGAGTTCGCGACCGAGGCCGTCAGTGATCAGGATCGCGATCTCGAGAATCCGGTCTTTGCCCGGCTTCAACCCATTCGTCTCGACGTCCACGAACGCGAAGTGATGGTCAACGCCAACGGCACCGCCAGATCGGCCGGCTCCACCGATGGCACCAGGCGGCGACATCTTTCCACTGGCCGCCGCAACGGCTTTCTTGAACAGGGCCATTCCGCCGGTCCTCTCATCCGCTCGTGACGCAACCGTAGGTCACCGCTGTGACATGGCGCCCGGGACCTCAGGGCCAAACCCTGACGGACCGTCAGGTTTGCGTCGCGACCGTGCCGCCTGAGACCCTTGTCGGCATGCCGAATCCACTCGAAGGCGTCGATCAGTCCAACGACCCGTACATCATCGTCAGCTCCGACACCCACGCTGGCCTCTACGTCGAGGACTACCGCGAGTACTTGGAGAGCTCCGTGCACGCGGAGTTCGACGAATGGCTCCAGACCCGCCACGAACACCGGGCGATGGTCGAGGAGATGAACGGCGAGTACGTCGAACAGTGGGAACGTGAGAACGAGTGGGGCCTCAAGGGCGCCTACGACCCCGAGATCCGCGACAAGGCGCTCGACGCCGACGGCATCGCCGGCGAGGTGATCTTCGCCGACGGCGACGCGGTCACCGGGATGGAAGCGCCGCCGTTCGGCGCCGGCCTGCACGCTGGTGCGATCACCGATCCGAAGCTGGCGTGGGCGGGCGCACGGGCTCACAACCGTTGGCTCGAGGAGTTCTGCGCCACCAACCCGCCGCGGCGGGCCGGTGTCGCCCTCGTGCCGATCACCCACGGTGTCGAGGAGTCGGTGAAGGAGATCTACGCGCTCGCCGACAAGCCCGGCATCAAGGGCATCATGATCCCGACGATGTGGCACGACGCCCCGTCTTACGGCCACGAGATGTACGACCCGATCTGGCAGGCCTGCCACGAGACCGGGCTCGTCGTGCACACCCACTCCGGTGAGGCCGACGCCGAGGCGTACAACGAGAACATGGCCCAGTACATGCTCGAGGTGGCCTTCTGGACCCACCGTCCGCTGTGGCAGTTCCTGCTGTCCGGCAAGTTCGACAAGTACCCGAACTTCAAATACGCGCCGGTCGAGTGTGGCTCGTGGTGGCTGGGCGATCTGCTCTGGAAGACGGACGTGATGTTCGGTGGCACCAACTGGAAGGTGAAGAAGATGAGCTCCCGCACCCACGGGCTCATCCAGCGCCTCCCGTCGGAGTACGTCGGCGAGAACGTCTTCATCGGGGCCTCGACGATGAGCAAGGTCGAACTCCGTCGCCGCTACGTCAACGGCATCGATGCCCTCATGTGGGGGACCGACTACCCGCACCCGGAGGGCTCGTGGCCCAACACCAAAGTGCGGCTCGAGACCGACTTCCAGCAGATCCCGATCGAGGAGACCCGGCTGCTGCTCGGCCTCAACGCGGTCAAGTGCTACGACCTCGACGAGGCGGCGCTGACCGACATCGCGGCCGAGATCGGCCCCACGCCCGAGCAGCTCAACCAGGATCCCGACCTCCGCACCGACCCCAACGCGATCCGTGAGGCGCGCTGGTGGTTCGAGGACTACGGGGTGCCCTGGCCCGAGTAGTGGCCGGCCTGCGTCAGCAGGGATGAAGCCTCAGCAGGGAATGAAGATCCGGACCTGATCGCGGCTGCCCGCGGTCGAGACCAGGTCGATCGTGATCATGGTGCCGTCGACGGTCACGACGTCGGTGCTCTCGAACCCATCGAGCTGATGGTCGACGCCGTCGATCTCGAATTCGTCGGTGTCTTGGAGATCGAGTGTCGTCAACGCGAAGCCGAGGGGCACGACGCCGAAGTCGAGCTCGGTGGTGAACGGGGTCGCCGCACCGATCGGGTCGGCGTGCACGAGGTAGGTGCAGACCTGCGTGCCGGACGCGAGCGTGGCGGTCGTCGCGCTGTCGCCCGGCACGGGGACGCCGTCGGTGAACGAGCGGAGCTCGATGTCGGCCGCGGTGGTGGCGATGCCCTCCGCCCACACGAACACGTCGGTGTCCGAGGTGAGCTCGCCGTCGCCGAGGTCGGCCGGAAGGGTCGCCGGGTCGACGATCGTGAACCCGGTCCCGGTCGGCTCGGGCGGGGTCGGGGCGAGGGTCGTGGTGGTGGTCGTCGTCGTGGTGGTGGTCGGCGGTGCAGCAGTGGTCGTCGGTGGAGGAGCCGCGGTCGTGGTCGGCGCCACCGTCGTGGTCGTCGTGGTGGTGCTCGTGGTCGTCGTCGAGGTCGAGGTGGTGGTCAGCACGATCGAGGTCGTCGTCGGGGTGGTCGTCGCCGGCGGCTGGGTCGTGGTGGTGGACGTGCTGGTCGTCGTGGTGGAGCTGGTGGTCGTCGTGCTCGTCTCGACCGGCGCGACGACGTCGTCCTCGTCGCCATCGGAGGAGTCGGCGGGGGACGAGAACACGATCGCGCCCCCGAGGCCGAAGACGCCGACCACCGCGGCGGTGACGGCAGCGCCGGTCGCGGCGTGCGGCAGTCGGGTGAACCACAAGAACTCGTTCAGCCAGCCGAGGGGTCCGAGGACGAGACGGAGTCGCCACACCGGTACGTCGAGGAACGCGGCGACCACCTTCGGGTCGAACTGGGCGCCGGCCTGTCGGGCGACCTGTTCGCGAGCCATGCTCGGACGCAACGGCTCCCGGTAGCTGCGGGTCGAGGTCATCGCGTCGTAGGTGTCGGCGACGGAGACGATGCGAGCCACGAGGCTGATCTCGTCGCCGGCGAGGCCGTCCGGGTAGCCGGCACCGTCCCAGCGTTCGTGATGCTGCACCGCCGCGAGGGCGCCGTCGCCCAGCCAGTCGGTGACGGCGAACAGGAACGGTTCGGACCCGATCGCGTGGTCGCGGATCATCGCCCACTCCTCCGGCGATGGACGGTCGCCGCCACCGAGGATCTCGGGCGGGACCGACAGCTTGCCGATGTCGTGGATCAGGGCGCCCCAGCGCACGCGGTCGAGCGCGGCGGGCGACAGTCCCATCTCGGTCGCGATCATGTCGGCGTAGGCCCGGACTCGTTCGGAGTGGCCACCCGTTCGCGGGTCGTGGCGGGCGAGGATCGAGACGAGGGCGAGGAGATGTCGCGCGGCGGTGTCGTCGCTGCTCAGCTTGGTGGTCGACTCCAGTGCCGACGCCGAGACCGGGCCCTTCCCGAATGCGAGGGCGAGCCGATTGGGGGCCTCGCCGGGGAAGGCCAGCGACATTCGGAACAGCATGGCGACCGGCAAGAGCCGCCGGGTGACGCGGTCGACGGCGAGCCCCGCGACCACGGCGATCGCGATCGCGACGAGCCAGAACAGGAGCTGGGCGAAGAACGCGGCCGGCCGATCGACGAACCTCGTGTACACCCACACCGCGAGGACGCCAGCGGCGATCGGCGCGGCGAAGACGACGAGCCGCAGCCCCCAGCTGACGAAACGACGGTCGCGCCAGCGCTGCCCCGTGGAAGTCCCTCGTGCCACGGCCGCCCAAGCTACTGGCTCAGCGCCGTGTCGGGTTGTGGTGCGTCAGCTCAGCAGGGGAGGAAGATCCGGACCTGGTCTCGCCCGAAGAAGCTGTAGTCGAACGTAAAGGTGATGGACGTGCCCTGGACCTCGCCGGTGTCCGCGACGCCGAGGCCGTCGGTTCGGTGATCGATCGGCGCGCCGTAGCCATGGGTGGCGTCGAGGTCACTGTTTTGCATCGCGAAGCCGAGGGGGACGGTGCCGAAGTCCAGTTCGATGCTTCGATCATCGACGATCCAGTCGGGGTCGTAGTGCACGAAGTACGTGCACACCCAGGTGCCGCTCGGAACGGTCACCGTCGCGTTGCTCGACCCGTCAAAACCTTCACCGTCGGTGAAGGATCGCAGCGTCACCGGTGCGGCCACGATCTTGGCGCCCTCTGACCAGACGAACATGTGGTCGCTCGAGGTGAGCTGGCCGTTGCCGAGGTGCGCCGGGAGACTGGCGACGTCGACCATGACGAAGCCGGATCCGGTCGGGTCCGGCGCGACGGGCACGGTTGTGGGCGGCGTCGTGGTGGGCGGCACGGTGGTCGTGGTCGGTGCCCCGGTCGTCGTCGTGGCTGGCGCAGCGGTGGTCGTCGGCGCGGTCGTGGTGGGCGGCACGGTGGTCGTGGTCGGCGTAGGTGCCGTGGTCGGGATCGTCGGCGCCGGTGCGGGCGACGTCGTGGTGGTGGTGACCGCCGGTCCGGCCGCAACGGCGGCGAGCGTGGTGGTCGGTGCCCCGGTGGTCGTCGTGGTGGAAGCGGGCGAGGTCGTCGTTGTCGTGGTGCTCGGTGCTGCTGACGGCTCCACGCCGATGGCGGTCAGCGTGGTGGTCGGTTGGGCCACGAGGGTGGTCGTGGATGGAGCGTCTTCGTCGATCTCGACGACGCGTTCGACCGCGGCCGCTTCGGCCGGTTCGGCCGGTGGCTCGACGGCGATGACGGCGCCGACACTGACCATGGCGGCCGTCGAGGCGGTGACCGCAGCCGTCGTTGCGGCTTGCGGCACCTGAGAGACCCACGCCAACTCGTTCAGCCAACCGAGCGGTCCGAGGACCAGGCGGAGCTTGCCGAGCGAGACGCGCAGCATCGCCCGCACGACCTCGGGGTCGAACTGGCTGCCGGCGTTACGAGCGAGCTCCTCGCGCGCGAGTGAGGGACTCAGCGCCTGCTTGTAGCTGCGGGCTGACGTCATCACGTCGTAGGCGTCGGCGACGGCGACGATGCGTCCAGCTCGGCTGATCTCTTCACCCGCCAACCCGGCCGGGTATCCGCCACCGTCCCAGCGCTCGTGATGTTCCTCGGCGGCCTTGGCCCACTCGCCGAGCCATGGGGAGATCGCGCCGAGGTACGCCTCCGACGCCGCTGGGTGGGCTCGGATGATCTGCCACTCCTCGTCGGTGGGCTTGCCGGCTTTGTTGAGCAGCTCCGGGGGCACGGTCAGCTTGCCGATGTCGTGGATCAGCGCGCCCCACCGGAGCTTCTCGAGCTCCTCGGGCTCGAGCCCCATCTCCGTGCCGATCAACTCGGCGTAGGCGCGAACGCGTTCGGAGTGGCCGCGGGTCAGGCGATCGTGACGGCTGAGCACCCCGACGAGCGTCACCAGATTCTGCGCGGCGCTGCCTTCGGCGCTGAGGTCGAGCTTCTTGGAGTTGCCCTCACGAAGTGCGACCCGGAAGCGACTCGGTGCTTCATCGGGGAAGACCAACGACATCCGAAACAGCACGGCGAGCGGCAGGAGTCGCCGCGACCATCGCTCCACTGCGATCGACGCGGCGACGGACAGCACGAGCGCACCGAGCCAGAAGGCGACCTGGGGGAGGAGCGCGTCGGGTCGGCTGAAGACGCCGAGGTAGAGCCGGGTGGCGGCGAGGGCTGCCGCCACCGGGATGACGATGACGACGGCGCGCAGCGTCCAGCTCAGGACTCTCCGGGCCGCCCACCGGTGCTCGGTGAGATCGGCGGCGCTGGTGGTCGCCGCGCTTCCTGTTGTGCGCACGGAACTCCATCGGCACGGGCACCCCCGCGCTCAATGGGGCGCATGACCTACCCGTCGTCGCGTGCCGAACCCGGTCAGCAGGGGAAGAAGAGCCGGAGCTGGTCGCGGCCCGCGACGCTGTGGGTCAGCAGCAGGCGGATCGTCGTCCCGTCGATCGAGCCGACGTCGTCAGCGCTCATCCCGTCGCTGCGGTGGTCGACGCCCTCGACCCCGAAGCTTCGGGTGGCGTCGAGGTCTTCGCCTCGGAGCACGATCCCGAGCGGCGCGACCCCGAAGTCGAGTTCGACGACGACCGCTTCGAGCGAGTCGGCAGGGTCGACATGGACGAACGCAGGACACACGGTCACGCCGCCGGAAAGCACGGTCGTCGTGGTGGAGTCGCCGGCGAACACGCCACCGTCGCCGATCGAGTTCACCTGGACGTCGGTGTCGAGCGTCGTCGACGGCTCGAACCACACGAAGGCGTGGTCGTTCGAGGTGAGCTCCCCGTCGCCGAGGTGCCGTGGCAGGTCGGACGGGTCGATGAGGACGAAACCGACCCCGGTGGGCTCGGACACCGTCGCCAACGCGACCAGTGGCGGTGTCGTGGTGGTCGTCGGCGTTCGGTGCGGAATCGTCGTCTCGGGCAGGTCGAGCGGTGGTGCGCTCGGACGATCCGCCGCCGGTTCTTCCACGGCGGTCTCACCCAGGACGTTCGTCGCCGGTTGGCTGGTCGTCGTCGTGGTGGTCGTGGTCGTGCCGTCCTCCACCACCCGTTCGGCCGCGAGCTCGGGTCCGGTGGTCGGCGTCGGGTCCAGCAGCACGGCCGTCCCCGCGGCCACCCCGAGTGTGGCGATCGCCGTGCCGATGGCGATCTTCGTTCCCGTCGAGAGGCGCGGAATCCACGCGAGGTCGTTCAGCCACCCGGACGGACCGAGCAGGAGGCGGAGGCGCCGGTGGGGGATCTGCAGGAGCGCGTGCACCACCGCCGGGTCGAACTGGGTGCCGGCACAGCGAGCCAACTCCTCACGGGCCTGACCGACCGGAAGTGGGCTTCGGTAGCTCGCCGCCGCGGTCATGACGTCGTAGGCGTCGGCGACCGCCACGATCCGACCGGCGCGCCCGATCGCGTCGCCGCGGAGTCCGGCCGGGTAGCCCGAGCCATCCCAGCGTTCGTGATGCTCCAAACCCGCCAAGGCCCACTCGCCGAGCCAGGCGGACACCACCCCGAGGTATGCCGTCGCGGCGACCGGGTGGTTGCGGATGAGGAGATGGTCCTCGTCGCTCAGCGGGTCCACCGCGTTCAGGACGCGAGGCGGCACCGACAGCTTGCCGATGTCGTGAATGAGGGCGGCCCACCGCAGCTTGTCGATCTCGTCGGGGCTCAGCCCCATCTGCTCACCGATCAAGGCCGCATAGGTCGCGACCCGTTCGGAGTGGCCGCGGGTGGCGTGATCGTGGTGCCGCAGCAGACCGACCAGCGAAATGAGGTTGCGGGCCGCGGAGGCGTGCGGGTCGGTCGAGCCCGCGATCAGCTGGGTTTCGAGCCGGCCGGCATTCGTCTCCCGGAGGGCGACGGCGAACCGATTCGGCGCCTCGCCGGGAAAGGCGAGCGTCATGCGGAAGAGCCCGGCCAGCGGCAACAGCCGGCGCGTCCATCGACTGAGGAACACCGCGGTGACGGCCGCGCCGGCGAGTACCCCAGCCCAGAACGCGGCCAGCGGCAGCGCGTCGGCGGGACGCTCGAACACCGACAGGTGCAGCGCCGTGACGACCGCGGCGGCGAGCAACGGCAGCGCCGCCGCGACGAGGCGGATCGACCAGCTGGTCAGCCGGCGATCCTTCCAGCGCTCTTCGTCGAAGTCGGCCGCGGTGGCGACGGCCGTCCCATCGGTGATGGTCACCGTCTCCCATCGGCCGAACACCGTCCGGATCCAGGCTCGTTCGACCACCAAAACGACGACACCCCGCCGGTGACCGAAGCCAACCGACGGGGTGTCTGTCACTTGCTGCGGCTGCGCCGCAGATCACTCGCTGCAGTCGAGCTGCAGATCACTCGCTCCGGACCGAGGCCGGAGACTCAGGACCTCAGGCCAGATCGAAACGATCCGCGTCCATCACCTTGACCCACGCCTTGGCGAAGTCGGCGACGAACTTGTCGCCCGCATCGTCGGCGGCGTAGACGTCGGCGATCGCACGAAGGATCGAGTTCGAGCCGAACACGAGGTCGTTGCGGGTGGCGGTCCACTTGGCGGCGCCGGTCGCCCGGTCCTTGCCGTCGAAGACGCCCTCGCTGGTGGCGGAGTCGGTCCACTCGGTGCCGATGTCCATCAGGTTGACGAAGAAGTCGTTGCTGAGGGTGCCGACCCGGTCGGTGAGCACACCGTGGCCGTCAGTGCTGACACCGAGGACCCGGAGGCCGGCGACCAGCACGGCCATCTCGGGAGCGGTCAGGCCGAGCAGATGGGCCTTGTCGACGAGCAGGTGCTCGGCGACGTCGGCGTTGCCCTTGCCGAGGTAGTTGCGGAAGCCGTCCCAGCGGGGCTCGAGCCAGGCGAAGCTCTCCTCTTCGGTCTGCTCCTCGGAGGCGTCACCGCGACCGGTCGACACGTCGACACCGATCTGCACGCCACCGGCGGCGGCGGCGGACTCCACGGCGGCGGTGCCACCGAGGACGATCAGGTCGGCCATCGAGACGTCGAAGCCGAGGCTCGACTGCACGCCCTCGAGCGCCGAGAGCACCTGACGCAGGGTCTCGGGCTTGTTGGCTTCCCAGTTGCTCATCTGCGACAGGCGGATACGGCCACCGTTGGCACCGCCGCGGTGGTCGGACTGACGGTAGGTCGAGGCCGAGGCCCAGGCGACGAACACGAGGTCGGTCACGCTGACACCGGCGTCGAGGATCGCGGCCTTGGCGGCGGCGATCTGGTCGGCGCTCAGCTCCGTGCCGGCCGGGATCGGGTCCTGCCAGATGAGCTCCTCGTCGGGAACCTCGGGGCCGAGGTAGCGGACCTTCGGGCCCATGTCGCGGTGCGTCAGCTTGAACCACGCACGAGCGAAGGCATCGTCGAGCAGCGACTGGTCGTCACGGAACTTCTGGCTGATCTCGTTGTAGATCGGGTCCATCTTCATGGACATGTCGGCGGTGGTCATCTGCGGGGTGTGCATGACACCCTCGCGGCCACCGGCGTCCGGGACGGTGCCCGCGAGCGCCGGAGCGTGCCACTGCTTGTGACCGGCCGGGGACTCGGTGAGCTCCCAGTCGTTGTCCATCAGGGTCTCGAGGTAGTTGTTGTCCCAGGTGGTCGGGGTGGAGTTCCACGCACCCTCGAAGCCCGAGGTGGTGGCGTGCACGCCGACACCGGACTCGAAGGAGTTCTTCCAACCGAGGAGCTGCTGCTCCATCGGAGCACCCTCAGGCTCGGCGGCGACGTCGTCCTCGGGACCGGCGCCGTGCATCTTGCCGAAGGCGTGACCACCGGCGACCAGCGCGACGGTCTCCTCGTCGTTCATCGCCATGCGACGGAAGGTCTCGCGCACGTCACGACCCGAAGCGACGGGGTCGGGGTTGGCGTTCGGGCCCTCCGGGTTGACGTAGATGAGACCCATCTGCACGGCGCCGAGCGGCTCCATGAGCTCGCGGTCGCCGCTGTAGCGCTCGTCCTCGAGCCAGCCGTCCTCGGGGCCCCAGTAGACCTCTTCGGGCGCCCACACGTCTTCACGACCACCGGCGAAACCGAAGGTCTTGAAGCCCATCGTCTCCATGGCGACGTTGCCGGTGAGGATCAGCAGGTCGGCCCAGCTGATCTTGCGGCCGTACTTCTTCTTGATCGGCTCGAGGAGCTGACGGGCCTTGTCGAGGTTGCCGTTGTCGGGCCAGCTGTTGAGGGGAGCGAAGCGCTGCTGGCCGGTGCCACCACCGCCACGACCGTCGTGGGTGCGGTAGGTGCCGGCGGCGTGCCAGGTCATGCGAACGAAGAGCGGGCCGTAGTGGCCGTAGTCAGCCGGCCACCAGTCCTGGCTGTCGGTCATGAGGGCGGCGAGGTCGGCCTTCAGGGCGTCGTAGTCGAGGGACGCGAACTCGGCCGCGTAATCGAAGTCCTCGTCCATCGGGTCGTTGTTCGGGTTGTTCTCGTTGAGGATGTTGAGGTTGAGCTGGTTCGGCCACCACTTCTGGTTGGCCGCCGAGCCCACATCGCTGTGGGGGAACGGGCACTTCGCTTCGGACATGTGATTCCTTTTGCTTCTGTTGCTGCGGTGAGGGGTGGGGACCACGGAGCGGCCCCGGCCGGGCTAGGCCTGGCAGGCGGGGCACATGCCCCAGTAGACGACTTCGGCTTCGTCGATCACGAACCCATGGTCGTCGTCAGCGGTGAGACACGGCGTGTAGCCCACGGCACAGTCGATGTCATACATCAGATCGCACCCTCGGCACACGAGATGGTGGTGATTGTCTCCCACCCGCGCCTCGTACCGGGCAACCCATCCGCTCGGCTGGATCCGACGGACGAGGTTCTTCTCGACGAAGACCCCGAGCGTGTCGTACACCGCCTGGCGGGAGATCGACCCGATCTTGTTGCGGACGACTTCGGCCAGCTCATCAGGCGTGGTGTGGGGGTGGCCGGTGACGGCCTCCATCACGGCGATGCGCTGGGCGGTCACCTGGAGTCCGTGGTCGCGCAGTTCCTGCGCGATGTCGGGCCCGGTCGAGTCGCTCACGTCGGGGAGTACAGCACCGATTCTGGACTTGGTCAAGAGTCAGACTCAGGAATTCATCCTGAGTCTCACAGAATTCCACTCGGGGTTCGCGTCAGCACTCGGTGAAGATGCGGAGCTGATCTCGGCTGCTCCCGGTGCCGTCCAATTCGAGTTCGACATACGAGCCGTCGACCTTGAGGCGATCGAGGGTCCACAGCCCATCGGTGTGGTACGCGACGCCGCCGATCTCGAACTGGTCCGTCGCATCGAGATCGGTCTCGCGCAGGGTCAGGCCGACGACCGGATCGAGGAAGTCGATGCCGGCATTCATGTCCGGCTCCCCCGAACTCGGATCAGCGTGGAGGTGGTAGACGCAGAGCCTGGTGCCGGCGGGGATCGTCACGATGGTGTCGCCATCGCCGTTGACCCAGCCGCCGACCCCCGGCTCTCGGAGGTTCATCGAGGCGCCCAACTCCACGGTCGCCTCCTTCCAGATGAAGACATGATCGTTGGACGTGAGGTTGCCGTCGGCGAGCGACGACGGAAGGTCGCCCGGGTCGGTCGGCTCGAAGCCGAAGCCGGTGAGGCCGAGTCCGGGCAGCGGGGTGGTCGTCGTGCTGGTCGGAATGGTCGTGGTCGTCGTGGTCGTGGGCGCCGCGGTGGTGGTCGGCGGGGCGGTGGTGGCTGGTGCCGTGGTGGTCGACCCGACGGCCGTCGTGGTCGGTGCGGGAGGCGAGGTGGTCGTGGGGGCGGCCGTCGTCGTGGGGGCCGCGGTGGTGACCGGGCTGGTCGTCGCGGGTGCGTCGGTGGTGGTGGCGACGGCGATGGTGACCGTCGTCGTCGGGGCGGCTGTCGTCGAGCTGCTGCTGGTCGTGGACGATGCCGGCGGCGTACTCGCCGTGGTGGTGGGACCCGGTGACGCGACGGTGGTCGTGGTCAGTGGTGTGGTGGTGGTCGTGGCGATCGTCGTCTCCGGCACCAGCCGTTCGACGGGCGCGGTCTCGACCTGCCCACCGACGTCGAGTGGAGCCACCACCGTGCCGACGGACACCGCCGCGGCGACCACGGCGGTCGAGATCGTCTCGGGCACCCGGATCACCCAGGCGAGCTCGTTGAGCCACGCCACCGGGCCGACGACGACTCGGAGCTTGCCGAGCGACACCTCGAGGAACGCTCGCACCACGTCGGGATCGAACTGGGAGCCCGCGTTGCGGATCAGCTCTTCACGGGCGATCGCCGGACTGAGTGGCTTCTTGTAGCTGCGAGCCGACTTCATGACGTCGAACGCGTCGGCGACGGCCACGATCCGACCGGCTCGACTGATCTGCTCCCCGGCCAGCCCGTTCGGGTAGCCGCGGCCGTCGAACCGTTCGTGGTGTTCGGTCGCGGCCAAGGCCCACTCGCCGAGCCACTCCCGCAGCGGTTCGAGATAGGCGTCGGACGCGGTGGGGTGGGAGCGGATGATCTGCCACTCGTCGTCGTCGGGCCGCCCCGGCTTGTTCAGGATCTCCGGCGGCACGGTGAGCTTGCCGACGTCGTGGATCAACGCACCCCAACGGAGCTTCTCGAGCTCGTCGGCGTCGAGCCCCATCTGGTCGCCGATGAGTTCGGCGTAGGCCCGAACCCGTTCGGAGTGACCGCGGGTGAGGCGATCGTGGTCACCGACGAGGGTGATCAGGCCGAGCAGGGCTTGGGCGGCCTCGCCCGAGCTCGTGATCTGCCCGGTGAGCAGCATGACCTCGAGCTTCCGCGGGTTGCCCTGCCGCAGGGCGGTCTTGAATCGGCTCGGCGCCTCGTCGGGGAACACGAGCGACATCCGAAACAGCGCAGCGAGGGGGAGCAGTCGCCGGGCGAACCGGTCGACCACGGTCGTGGCCGAAATGGCGACGACGAACGCGCCGACCCAGAACGGGAGCTGGTCGGGCCATCCGCTCGGGCGGTCGACGACGGCGACGTAGCACCGGGTGAGCACGATCGAGGCGGCGATCGGAATGACGACGACGAGGATCCGGATCGCCGAACTCACCCAGCGACGATCGCCCCAGCGGTCGTCCCTGAGATCGGCGGCGCTGCTCGTGGCGGAGCTCGGCGACCGAGTCTCGACGGATCCCATCCCTCCGGTATCGGTCAGAACGGAGTTCAGATCAGAGGGTGATGGGCCTTTCCTCAGCCGGGCGGGCCGACGTACTGGGCGAGCTCGTCGTCGAGCCGCCCCGGGTCCTCGGGCCGGAAGTGGATGGCGTGACCACCTTCCCGGACGAAGTCGGCGACGTTGTCGGCCCGGTTGTCGATCAGCACGGTCGTGCCGAGGCCCAGCGGGAGGCCGAGCAGCTCGCGGGCGACCCGTGCCATCGCGGGCTTGCTGCGGTCGCCGATGTCGGCGCTCGTGACGATGAGTTCGACGTGGGGATCGAGCCCACACGCGGTCGCCATCCCCGAGAACTCGAACGGATTCACGGTCACGACGGCTTGCGCCACCCGACCGGACAGGCCGAGGAGCCACCGCCGGCTCGGTTCGAACCATTCGATCTGGGTCCACACGTGACGGAGGTGACGGGCGACGGCGGATCCCGTCATGCCGGTCTGTTCCGCCAGCCACGGGATCATCTCGATCATCGACGCCCGCCCGTGATCGAGTCGATCCTCGAACTCGGGGTGGGCTTCGAAGAACCGGTCGTACACCGTCGGCCACTCGGGGACGCCGTCGGGCGCGATGCGCATGAAGCGTTCGTGCACGAGGGTGTCACCGAAGTCCCACGCCACCAGATCGATCTCCGCCATGGCGGCGAACGCTAGCCCTCGAAATTGAACACGCGTACAGTTTTGCGATGTCCGGCCTCGCCCCGCACGACCTCATCGACAGCGAGCGCTACCCGATCGCGGCGACGGGTGATCGTCGACGTGACGTGGTGGCGGAAGTCCGTGCGTCGCTCGCCGACGACGGCTGCGCGGTGCTCCCCGGATTCCTCAGCGAGGCCGGTCACGCGGCCCTCCTGGCGGAGGCGATCGCACGGGAGCCGAGGGCGTTCTACAACCCGAAGAACCAAGCCAACGTGCATCTGGGCGACCCCGACCCCGACCTACCCGACGACCATCCCCGCAACCGGTTCTTCCCTCGGACGAACGGCTTCGTGCGCGCCGACGAATGGGATCTCGACACCGCGTCGAAGCGGCTCTACGACTGGGGACCGTTGAAGGACTTCCTCCAGGACTGTCTCGGCAAGGACGAGCTCCACGTCTATGAGGACCCGGTCTCGAACATGATCGTCAACGTCCAGCGGACCGGGCAGGAGTTC
The DNA here is from genome assembly GCA_964513285.1 of uncultured Candidatus Nemicrothrix sp. Taxonomy (GTDB): domain Bacteria; phylum Actinomycetota; class Acidimicrobiia; order Acidimicrobiales; family Aldehydirespiratoraceae; genus UBA11606. Next base: position 21,256 of record CAZEML010000001.1, on the reverse strand, counting down.
AACTGGCACTTCGACACCAACGAATTCACCATCACGATGCTGTTGCAGGCCGCGGACGATGGTGGGCAGTTCGAGTACGTGCCCGACCTGCGCTCGCCTGCGGACGAGAACGAAGCGGGGGTCACCGCCATCCTCGACGGAGGTCGCGACGGCGTCCGCACGCTCGACCTGCAACCCGGGGATCTGCAGTTCTTCCTCGGTCGCTTCTCGCTGCACCGCGTGACACCGAACCTCGGTGACACGACCCGGTTGCTGTTGATCATGTCGTTCAGCGAGGCCGCGGGGTCGGTCGGCTCCGTGCAGCGCATCCGGAGCCTGTACGGCAAGGTCACCGACGAACATCGGGCGGCCGCGGCCGCCCCGGTGCGGGCCGACGCCCTGATGGACTGACCCGCCACAGCGAGGTCGGGCCTGCCAGACTCGCCCCATGCGCGTCCTCGTCATCGGCGCCGGTATCGCCGGCCTGTCTGCCGCTCGCCGACTGCTCGAGCTCGGCATCGACCGCGACGACATCCGCATCGTCGACAAGGGCCGAGGCGTCGGCGGTCGCATGGCGTCGCGGCGACTCGAGACGCCGAACGGGACAGCCCGGTTCGATCACGGCGCCCAGTTCTTCACCACGCGCAGCGACGCGTTCGCGACGACGATCGCCGCGGCGGTCGACGCCGGCTCGGTCGTCGAATGGACGCGTGGGTTCAGCCGGGAGCCGGACGGCTATCCGCGCTGGCGTGGCAGCGAGGGCATGACCTCGCTGTGCAAATGGATGGCGGACGACGCAGGACTCCGGCCGGAGTTGGGTCGGCGCATCCTCGATCTCGGCGATGAGTTGGCGGCCGACCCCGTCGACGCAATCGTCCACACCGCACCGGTTCCCCAAGCACTCGCCACCCTCGCGTTCTGTGGTCTGCTGCCCGACCCCGCCCTGGCGACTCGGTTGGCGGAGATCCACTACAAGCCGACGATCGCGGTGTTGTTGGCGCCCTCGACCGATCCGACCGGTCTCGCCCGGCACGGCGGCGCCCAGTACCTCGATCACCCCGAGCTGGCGTTCGTCGCCGACAATCGAGCGAAGGGCATCTCGGCGGTTCCGGCCGTGACGGTTCATCTCTCGAATGCGTTGAGCGACGAACTCTGGGACGCGAGCGACGACGAGGTGGTGGCGCGAGCGGTCGCCGCCGCCCGCGACCTGCTCGGCCCGGCTGCGGATCTCGACGGGGCGCACGCGGTGCAGGTCCAGCGCTGGCGGTATGCGGGTCCGGTCGAGGTCTGGCCCGAGCCGACCGTGGTGTGGGGTGGCGCGCCGCTGATCGCCCTCGCGGGCGAGGCGTTCGCCGGTCCGAAGGTCGAGGGCGCCTTCCTCTCGGGGCGAGCTGCCGCTGACGCCCTCACCTCGTGAGGCGAGTGCTCTCCGCCCTCGCGCTCACGAGCGTTCTCGCGGCCGGCTGTGGAAGCGACGAACCGGTCGAGCCGTTCGCGGCGGTGGTCGTCGTCGACGGTCTCGATCGCCCCACCCAACTCGCGGTCACCGACGATGCCTGGTTCGTGGCGCAGTTGAACGGCGCGGAAGACGACGGCACCGGCCAGGTCCTTCGCCTCGACCCCGGCGATCTCGATGCCGCGCCGGTCGTCGTCCTCGACGGGCTTACGAAACCGACCGGGGTCGCGGTCTTCGCCGGCGAGCTCTGGGTGATGGAGGAACGCCGCCTCACCCGCGGTCCGCTGGACGGTTCTGACCGTGAGGTGGTCGTGGAGAACCTCGCGTTCAACGGGCGTTCCGAAGGCACGCTCACCGTCGACGGCGATCGACTGCTCTTCGACACGTCGGGGACGACCCGGCGCACGCCGACGAGCGCGGGCGAGTCGCCGGTCGACATCTCGGGCGCCCTGTGGGCCATCGACGCGTCAGGGCAGGTCACCCAGGTCGCGTTCGGGTTCAAGCACGCCTACGCCCACGTTCGTGACGACGCCGGAGTGCTGTGGTCGACCGAGATGACCGACGGCAGCTACGACGACATCCGCGCCGCCGATGAGATCGTCGCGGTCGCCGAGGGCAGCAACCACGGGTGGCCGAGTTGTGTCGACGACAACCGACCGGTGGTCGAGTCCGGTGTCGTCGACCCGTGTGCCGGCGTCCCGAACTCGCAAGCGATCCTCGGGGTCGGTGCGACACCGACCGGGCTCGCCGTCGCACCGTGGGATCGGACGCAGCTCGTGGTCGCCCTCTGGGTGGAGCAACGGCTCGTGACGGTGTCCCTCGACCCGGCCGACGCCGGCGCCGCGCCCGAACCACTCGATCTCGTCTTCGATCGACCCCAGCACCTCGTCGCCGACGGCGATCGGTTGCTCGTCACCGACCACGGCGCCGGGTCGATCGTCGCGGTGACGCGGAACGTGACCGGCTAGCGGGGCTGCAGCAGGTCCCAGCCGTTGCCGTACTTGTCCTCGAACACCGCAACGGTGCCGTAGGGCTCGTCCCGAGGCTCCTCCCGGAAGTGGATCCCGGCGGCGGTCATGCGGGCATGGTCGCGGGCGAAGTCGTCGGTGTAGAGGAAGAAGCCGATCCGACCGCCGAGTTGGGTGCCGACGAGTGCCTGCTGGTCCGGCGTCGACGCCTTGGCCAAGACCACGCCGGTCTGGGCCTCAGGTCCGGGCCGGACGACGACCCAGCGCTTTCGCCCTTCATCGATGTCTTCGACCAGCTCGAACCCGAGCTCGTTCACGAAGTGGTCGATCGCGTCGTCGTAGTCGGGGACCAGGATGCTGAAGAGTCCGATGTGGCGGGTCACGCCCCGGTGTCCCAGCCCTCGACCTCGGCGCGGATCTCGTCGTCGTGTTCGCCGAGGCGCGGTGGGCGCCGGGCCTCCGTCGCGACCTCGCCGTCGATGCGGATCGGATTACGGACCGAGCGGTAGCCGTCGGCTCCCTCGACGACGGTCTCCATGTTCATCTCGATGCCCCAGGCGATCGCCTCGTTCAACGAGTTGATCGGGCCGCACGGAACGTCCTCCCCTCGAAGCTTGTCGATCCAGGCCGTCCTGGTGTCGGTGGCGAGGGCGCCGTTGATGATCTCGTTCAGTTCGATCACGTTCGAGCGGCGGATCGTGTTGTGGGCGAACCGGGGGTCGTCGATGAGATCGGGCCGGTCGATCACTCGGCACAGGCCGGCGAAGAGCTTGTCGTTGGCGGCCGCGATGATGATGTCGCCGTCGGCGCACGTGTAACTCTCGTACGGGGCGATCGACGGATGCCGGTTGCCGCCGCGACCCGGCTCGGCGCCCGCCATCAAGACGGCGGTCTGGTGGTTGAGCAGTGAGTGGAGGGCGGCGTCGTAGAGCGAGACCTCGACGTGGCGACCCACGCCCGTGGTTCGCATCTCCGCCAACGCGGCGAGGACGCCGACGGTCGCGTTGTACCCGGCGAACATGTCGATCAACGGGACCCCGACCCGAAGCGGACGACCGTCGGCCTCGCCGGTCAGGTGCATGAGACCACCCATGCCCTGGGCGACGAGGTCGTACCCGGGCAGATGCGACGCGTCGGATGCAGCGCCGAACGCGGTGATCGTCGCGGTGATCACCGCCGGGTTGTCGGCCGCGAGGCTGGCGCGGTCGATGCCGAGCGTCTCGGTGAATCCCGGCTTGAAGTTGTCGAGCACGATGTCGCCGGTGCGGGCGAGCCGTTGAGCGAACGCGAGATCGTCCGCGTCCTTGAGGTCGAGGACGATCGACCGCTTGTTGCGGTTCAACGACAGGTAGTAGGTGGCGTCGGGCTCGTCGGTGTCGTCGGGCTGGTGCCACGGCGGACCCCACGTGCGCGTGTCGTCGCCGTGGCCGGGGCGCTCGACCTTGATCACGTCGGCGCCGAGATCACCCAGCAACTGTCCGATCAGCGGGCCGGCGAGGACCCGCGAGAAGTCGATGACCCGGATGCCGTCGAGCGGACGATTCGTCATACGGCAGTCTGGCAGCACGGCCGCCGGAGCGGACGGGTGCCGGACTGCAGGATCACATCGTGCCGGCCATCCGGGTGGCCATGGCCTCGAGCATGTTGAGCGCCATGCCGGAGTCGGCCTTGAAGGCGGCGGCGAGGGCCGGACGGCCGAGGGCGAACACTTCGCAGTCGCTCAGCGCGGTGACCGTCGCGGTGCGCGGGCTGTTGCTCAGGAGGGCGAGTTCGCCGACGAACTCACCGGCGCTGACGACCGCCACGCGGGCGCCGCCCTTGGTGACTTCGGCCGAGCCGCTGAGGATCAAGAAGAACGCGGCGCCCTTGCTGCCTTCAGCGATCGGGGTCGAGCCTTCCTTCCACTTGAGGACCTTGCCGAGCGTCGCGAGTTGCTTGCGCTGCTTGGTCGAGGTGGTGGCGAAGGTCGGGACCGTCTTGAGGCGGTCGACCAGCTGCTTTTCCGAAGTACCCGTAGCCATGGTCCGGCACTGTAGGCCACCGGCTGAGGCCGTGTCTCGTGTGGTCGTTGCGGTCGACGCCTCCGCCCGGTTGGATGACGGGGTGAACGCGACCCCTGGCGACGACCGCGAGGGCCCGACGAGCAACTCGGGCACCGACTTCATTCGCGAGATGCTCAAGCAGCATTCGTCGGATGGCCCCTACGGCGGCCGCGTGCAAACCCGCTTCCCGCCCGAGCCCAACGGGTTCCTGCACATCGGGCACGCGAAGTCGATCTGTCTCAACTTCGGCGCGGCCGACGAGTTCGGCGGCACGACCATGCTGCGGTTCGACGACACCAACCCCGAGACCGAAGACGAACGCTTCGTCGAGGCGATCCAGGACGATGTCCGCTGGCTCGGCTTCGAGCCGGAGTCGGTCGTCTATGCATCGGACTACTTCGAGCAGCTCCACGCCTGGGCGGTGCAGTTGATCGAGGCCGGCCTCGCGTATGTCGACGACCAGGACGCGGAGACGATCTCGCTCAACCGCGGTGGCTTCACCACCCCTGGGGTCGATTCACCGTGGCGCGGCCGCAGTGTCGAGGAGAACCTCGACCTGTTCGCCCGGATGACCGCCGGCGAGTTCGAGGAAGGCTCGCGGGTGCTGCGGGCCAAGATCGACATGAATCACGAGAACATGCAGATGCGTGATCCCGTGATGTACCGGATCCGCGACGAACACCACTTCCGCACCGGCGACCGCTGGAAGGTGTACCCGACCTACGACTGGGCGCACGGCCAGTCCGACGCGATCGAGGGCACGACCCACTCGCTGTGCACGCTCGAGTTCGACAGTCACCGGCCGCTCTACGACTGGTACATGGAGCAGCTCGGGCTCGGCTCGGACCGTCCGCGTCAGACCGAGTTCGCCCGCCTCAACCTCCCCCACACCGTGCTGAGCAAGCGCAAGCTGCTGCAGCTGGTCGAAGAGGGCCATGTCGACGGCTGGGACGACGCCCGCATGCCCACGATTCGTGGCCTGCGTCGTCGGGGCTACCCCGCGCAGGCGATCCGGGACTTCGCCGGTCACATCGGCATCGCCAAGGTCAACGGCACCCACGAGATCGAGCTGCTCGAGTCGTTCGTCCGCACCCACCACAACGCCAACGCGCTGCGGCGCATGGTCGTGCTCGACCCGATCGAGGTCGTCATCACCAACTGGCCCGAGGGTCAGGCCGATGTCCGCGAGGCGATCAACAACCCGGAGGACGAGTCCGCCGGCACGCGCGAGGTTCCGTTCTCGGGTCGGCTCTTCATCGAGCGCGACGACTTCATGGTTGACCCACCGAAGAAGTTCTTCCGGCTCGCGCCGGGCCGTGAGGTCCGACTGCGGGCGGGCTACTTCATCACCTGCAACGAGGTCGAGACCGGCCCCGACGGCGAGGTCACTCGCCTGCTGTGCACCTACGACCCCGAGACCGCCGGCGGTCAGGCGCCCGACGGACGCAAGGTGAAGGCCACGATCCACTGGGTGTCCGCCGACCATGCGGTCGATCTCGACGTCGCCCTGTACGAGCGGTTGTTCACCGACCCGCATCCCGGTGCTGACGGTGAGGATCCCCTCGCTTCGCTCAACCCGGAGTCGCGCACGATCCGTCATGCCAAGGCCGAGCCCGGCATCGCCGACATCGCGCCGGGTGAGGTCGTGCAGTTCGAGCGGCTCGGGTACTTCGCCCGCGATCTCGACGATGATCCGGGTACGGCGCCGACGATGTTCCACCGCACGGTCGGCCTGCGCGACGAGTGGGCCAACATCCAGAAGCGCCAGGGCAAGTAGCGAGATGGTCGAACGGCGGTTGATCCCGGTCGAGGATCTCGCCGCGGCGATCGCCGAACACGAGGCCGATGGGTTCCGGCTGACGACGATCTCGCCCGCCGACGACCCGCGGTGGGCCGACCTCGACGGGCCCGAGCCGATCCGTCTGGACCGGGCCGCGACCGCGGCGGGGACGATCCTCGTCGAGCCTGCCTCGCTCGCGATTCCCGACCTCGTCTCCGAACTCGTCGTCTCCCGGGCGCTCGAGGCCGATCACGGCTCGGGCCGGGCCGGCATGCAGTACCGAGATCTCATCCCCAGTCGGCTCGGTGGGCGGTTCATCGCCTCCCACATCGCGATCCCCGGAGTGGGACCGGTGCCGGACTATGTGCACCACCACGACATCCGCTTCCAGCTGATCTTCTGTCACGCCGGGTGGGTCGAGGTCGTCTACGAGGACCAGGGCGACCCGTTCGTGATGCGGCCGGGCGACTGTGTGATCCAGCCGCCCGGCATCCGCCATCGGGTGCTCGCGTCCGGCGACGACCTCGAAGTCGTCGAGATCGGTTGTCCGGCCGAGCACGACACCCACCGCGAGCACGACCTGACGTTGCCCAACGGGGTCGGCGATCCGGGTCGGTCCTGGGGCGGCCAGCGGTTCATCCGCCACATCACCACCGACGCGTCGTGGGATTCGTCTCCTCGCGATGGCTGGGAGTGGCAGCGGTTCGGGATCAATGCGGCCACCGACGGGCTGGCCGAGGCCCGGCTCGCTCGCACCCATGGCCCGACCGAGCCCTGGACGCTTGCCGTTCACGATCTCGAGTTCGCGTTCATCTTCTGTCGCGTCGGCGAACTCCGGTTCGTGACCGAGGACGACGAGATCCGTCTCACCCCCGGCGACTCGATCTCGGTGCCCGCCGGACTCCTGCACGCCTTCGGCACCGTCGACGCGGCCGAGATGTTCGTCGTCACGTTGCCGGGTTGAGCGGTCCCGTCGCTCGCGATCTCGCCGGGAACAACGTGGAGGCGGTGCATCACACGTTCTGATGCACCAGCCCCCGACGTCGGCACCCGCCAGATCGGTCAGTCGAGGGGAGCGGGGGGCGGGCCGAGCAGCTGCAGGCCGTTGCGGGCGCCGGCCATCGCCACCGCCTCGGGATCGACCGGCCCCGGCTCGGGCATGGCGGGCTCGTCCATCTCCTCGCCGAGCTCGCCGACGAAGTTCTCGAACTGCAGCGGGCCGTCGTTGGCGGCGGTCACGACGATGCAACGAGCTTCGTCGGACAACACCTGGAAGGTGTGAGGCACGCCGTGGGGCAGCCATGCGGTGGCGCCAGCGGTGCCGATGTACTCATCGTCGCCGGAGCGGAACGCGATCTCACCCTCGAGGATGATCATCAGCTCGTCTTCGGTCTCGTGCACGTGAAGCGGCGGCCCGAAGCCCTTGGGCTGGGTGAACTCGATGGCGGTCATCGAAGCGCCGGCGTCGCTGCCGATCTTGGTGGTCGCCAGGTGGTTGAGGAAGTTGCGGTGTTCGCCTTCGCCGAAGGGAAGAACGAACGGCTGGTCGGTGCTGGGAAGTGTCGTGTTGGTCATGGAGACACCGTCTCCTTCGACCCTTTCGAAAACCTTCAGGACCTCACCCGAAGGCGGCGTCCCGGCGTTCCCGGGCGGCGGCTTCGGCGACCGGATCACCGGCGAGTTGGGCGGCTTCGACCGCCCCGTCGTGGGCGATCGCGTCGCCTTCGTCCCACGCCAGGAGGAGATGGGCGAGGCGGGTCGCCTCGGCAGGGTCCGGGGCGTCGAGGGCGGTCGTGAGCAGTCGGTGACCGGCCTGGCGGGCGACGGACAGTGCTTCGTCGTGGGCACCGCGGCGCCAGTCCTCGTCGACCTCTTCGGGGAGGAACGGACCGGTGTGGAGCGCGGTGATGTCGGCGTCGTCGGTGGTGTCGTGGAGCCGGGCGAGGTCGAGGGCGACCGCGTCGAGGTCGAGGGCGATCGTCTGACGGTCGGTGTGTACGCCGCCGCGCAGCACCCGCCGGACGTTCGACAACAGGACGGAGAGCCGTGAACTCCACACCGACGGGTCGGGTTCGTCGGGCCACAAGATCGCGGCGAGTTCTTCGCGCCGAACCGGCCATCCACGTGCGGCGGCGAGCCGCTTGACGAGGGTTCGGGCCCGCTTCGAACCCCACTCGCTCGTGGCGACTTCGGTGCCGTCGATGAGCACGGCGAACCGGCCCAGTGTGACGATCTCGACACCGGGGCGCGGGGAGGGCGGGGCCGATCGCTCGGCGACCTGCCCGGTGACGAACCGCTCCATCTCGTCGAGCCAACCTTGATCGCCGAGGTAGGCGTAGTGGTCGTTGCCCTCGAGTTCGACGAACGTCGCGTTCGGCGCCAGCTCCGCGATCTGTCGTCCGTACTCGTACGGCATCGCGGGGTCACCCCGTCGGTGGAGCACGAGGATCGGGCACTCGACCTGCGGGACGACGTCGCGGACGTCCCAGTCCATCACCTGGACCAGCAGATCACGGAGGCCCTGCGACGACGCGGCGAAGCGCTCGTAGCGGCGGTGCCACTGGACGTAGGCCTCGTCGTCGAGATGCTCGGGCGCGAACAGTTCGAGGGTGCGTGACTGGTCGGTGCCCCAGACAGCGGCGAACGCTTCCCGTCGCGCGATCTGATCCTCTCGGTCGTACTCCTCGGGCATCATCACCGCGGCGCAGCCATGGAGGGTGATGCTCTTCACCCGGTCGGGGTACGAGGCGGCGAACAGCAGTGCCAGCGGCCCGCCTTCGGACTGGGCGAAGAGGTGGGCATGGTCGACGCCCTCGGTGTCGAAGACGGCGCGGACATCGTCCACCCGCTCATCGATCCCGGGGACCTCCTGGGCGATGTCGGAGGCACCCGTGCCCCGCTTGTCGAAGTGGATGAAGTCCGAGAACGAGCCCAGTCGCTCGAGCATCGTTCGGATGCCCGGCCACTCCCATCCCATCTCGATGTTCTGGGCGGACGGCGGCAGCGCCACGATGATCTCGGTCCCGACCCCGAAGCGCTGGTACGCGATCCGGCCCCCGCGGGCCGGGGCGAACTGCACGGAGTCGGGCTGCATCGCGGGTCAGGCGTCGACCAGGAAGTCGCTGATCTGGATGTCCTCGACGCCGTAGTCGGCGAAGTTGTCCGCCATCCGACCGGCGATGTACTCCTTCCAGCCGAACGAGCGGTAGCGAGCGGCCGCGCCCTCGGCCTCCATCACCGCCGCCAACGGTTCGAGCACCGCATCGCGGGGCGGGTTGGAGAAGTAGGGGATCGAGTACCGGTTCGACTCGGTCATGGGAACGACCCGATGGACGGCCGCCTTGTACTGGTCGTTGGTCCACACCTGCATGGCGTCGCCGAGGTTGACGACGATCGCACCGGGCATCGGCGGAACGTCGATCCAGCCGTGGGTGGTCGACTCGGCCTGGAGGCCGCCGGTGTCGTCCTGGAGCAGCAGGGTCAGCACGCCGGGGTCGGTGTGGTAGCCGAGGGCGGTCGGTCCGAGATCGGCGAGACCGTCGCGCTGGTCGGCGGGCACCGGATCGCCGACCGGATAGTGGTTGAGGCGGACGGCGGACGAGGTGCGCTCATTGAGGAAGCCGAGTTCGGCCGCCGACTGCGCATCGCTGAGGCCGAGCGCTCGCTGGATCACGCCGAGGGTGTCGGTCGCCAGTTGGGAGAACGTGTCGTAGAAGGTTTCGAGCGTCGCGCGGAACTCGGCGTGCTCGTCGGGCCAGCGGTTCATGTGGGCGGTCGGGCCGGATGGGTCGGCGTAGTCGAAGACCTCTTTGTGGTCGCGCTTGCGCTTGGTGAGTTCGCGGTCCCAGTAGCCGAAGGGGTTGTCCTCGGTGCGGCGGACCGGTCCCTTCACCGCCTCGTCGTGAGCGAAGAACGCATCGGTCACCCGCCACATGTCCGCGATGAGTTGGTCAGCGCCGTGCCCGACGAGCAGGAAGAAGCCATGGTCTCGACAGGCGGCGTCGACCGCGGCGAGTTCGGTGGCCGACGGGTTCGAGATGTCGACGGCGGGGACGAGCGTGCTGGCGTCAGGGGTCGGGCTCATGGGCCGAGGCTACGCCTTCTCGTTTTCGTGTGGAAGCTAGGGTCGTCCCCCAGTGAGTGAGCGCCCTGCACCCCAACAGGCCCGGGCGGCGAAGACCCGGGCCAAGCTGCTCGACGCCGCGGCGGTCGTGGTGCGCAACGAGGGCGTGCCGTCGATGACCCTGGCTCGGGTCGCGGAGGAAGCCGGCGTCTCCAAGGGCGGCCTGCTGCACCACTTCGGTTCGAAGGAAGATTTGCTCGCCGGGTTGCTCGAGCAGACCCTCGCCGACGCGTCGACCTCGCTCGATGAGATGACCGACGGGGACGGCCGAGGGGCGTTCGCCCGGGCGTACTTGGAGTACGTGCGTCGCCCCGACGACCATCAAGCCGACTCGGCGACGGCGATCTTCGCGGCCGCGGCCGCGGGCGATGGTGACCTGGCCCCGGCGGCCGATGTGTTCGAGGCGTGGCAGCAGCGGCTCATGCACGAGGACGGGATCGACCCGGCGGTCGGGTTGCTCGCCCGCATCGTCGGCGACGGTCTGTGGCTCATCGACCTCTTCGGTCTGGCTCGCCCGTCCGCCGACGACCGGGCCGCCGTCATCGATCTGGTGGCGCGCCTGATCGACGATCCGGTACAGTAACCGTCCAGCTGGACGGTTTTGGTCCAGCCCGGACGAGGAGTGTCGCGATGGCAGGATCTGCGGAACGCAGCGACGAGAAGACCTATGACTATGTGATCGTCGGCGGTGGGTCCGCCGGCTGCGCGATCGCCAACCGATTGAGCGCCGACCCGAACAACGAGGTCCTGCTGCTCGAAGCCGGACGTCCCGACTACAAGTGGGACGTCTACATCCACATGCCGGCGGCCCTGATGTTCGCCATCGGCAACCGGCTCTACGACTGGAAGTACGAGTCTGAGCCGGAGCCCGGCATGAGCGGACGCCGGGTGTACCACGCTCGCGGCAAGGTGCTCGGCGGCTCGTCGAGCATCAACGGCATGATCTTCCAGCGGGGCAACCCGATGGACTACGACAAGTGGGGCCGCATCCCCGGCATGGAGACGTGGAGCTACGAACACTGCCTCCCGTACTTCAAGCGCATGGAGACCTGCCTCGGCGCCGGCCCGGACCTCGACGCCTACGAGGGCGCGGAGCTGCGTGGCAACGACGGCCCGCTCACGATGGAGCGCGGTCCGGCCGAGACGCCGCTGTTCGACGCCTGGCTGAAGGCCGGCGAAGAGGCGGGCTACGGCCGCACCGACGACGTCAACGGGTTCCAGCAGGAGGGCTTCGCCGCGTTCGACAAGAACGTGCACCGGGCCCGTCGCCTGTCGGCCGCCCGCGCCTACCTGCACCCGGTGCTCAAGCAGCGCCCGAACCTCACCCTCAAGACCCGCGCCCAGGCCGACAAGATCCTGTTCGAGGGCAACCAGGCCGTCGGCGTGCAGTACCGCCAGGGCCGCTTCGGCATCGGCATGAAGGGCGCCTCGACCAAGACGGTGAAGGCCAAGGAGGTCATCTCCTGCGGTGGTGCCTTCAACTCGCCCCAGCTGCTCCAGCTGTCGGGCGTGGGCGACCGCGAGCATCTCGAGAGCCTCGGCATCGACGTCGTCTCCCATCTGCCCGGCGTCGGCGAGAACATGCAGGACCATCTCGAGGTCTACATCCAGTACGCCTGCAAGGAGCCGGTCTCGATCCAACCCCATCTGAAGTTCTGGAAGCGTCCCTTCATCGGGCTCGCGTGGCTGTTCCGCAAGGGCCCCGCCTCCTCGAACCACTTCGAGGCCGGTGCGTTCGTGCGTTCGAACGAGAACGAGGCCTACCCGAACCTGATGTTCCACTTCCTGCCGATCGCCATCCGCTACGACGGCTCGGCGCCCGAGGGTGGCCACGGCTACCAGGTCCACGTCGGACCGATGTACTCCGACGCCAAGGGCACGGTGAAGATCACCTCGACCGACCCGCGCCAGAAGCCGGCGGTGCAGTTCAACTACCTCACCACCGAGCAGGATCTGCGCGAGTGGCCCGAGGCTGTGCGTACTGCTCGCAAGATCCTCAACCAGCCGGCGTTCGAGCGCTTCAACGGTGGCGAGATCTCACCGGGCCCCTCGGTCGAGACGGATCAGGAGATCATGGACTGGGTCGCCCGCGACGCCGAGACGGCGTTGCACCCGTCGTGCACCTGCAAGATGGGCCTCGCCGCCGATCCGCTGGCCGTGGTCGATCCGTTCACCATGAAGGTGCACGGCACCGAAGGGCTCCGGGTCGTCGATGCGTCGGTGATGCCGATCGTGTCGAACGGCAACATCTACGCCCCGACGATGATGATCGCCGAGAAGGCCGCCGACATCATCCTCGGCACCGACCCCCTGCCTGCCGATCACACCCCGGTCTTCCGCCGCGACATCGAACCCGCGTAGCGGCGACGGGTTGAGCGGCTGTCAGTCGCAGTCGTTGCAGACACCGACGAGGTCGAGGCGATGTCCTTCCACCGTGAACCCGGCGGCGTCGGCGATCTGATGAAGCGCCTTGTCGAGGCTGGCCTCGGTGCGGCTCCCGAGTGAGAAGTCGGTGACGTCGCCACACGATGAGCAGATCAGATGATGGTGGTGCTCGGTCAGGCTCTCGGCGAGTTCGTACCGGGCGAACTCGTCGTTGGTGACGATGCGGGTGACGACGCCGGCCTCTTCGAGCACGACCAGGTTGCGGTACACGCTCGACTGGGCGAGACCGTCGCCGGCTTCGAGGATCTGCGGGATGGTGATGGGCTGCCCGATGGCGCGAAGGGCAGCCACCAGGGCACGCCGACCCTTGGTGTAGCGCTGATCCGCCCGCCGGAGGAGGGCGTTGATCTCGTCGTCGAGTTCGTCGCTGGCCATGGCTGAACCTCGGTGCAGATACCTAGTGCTGATGATGGTGGTGAGGGTCGTCGAGAATCAAGCGGTCGCCGACCCGGATGAACCGGCCACCGAAGGCGTGGACGAGGTGATCCTCGGTGAGGACCTCATCGGGAGTACCGACCGCGATCGCGTGCTTGTCGACCAGGAGGACCAGGTCGCAGATCCGCGCGTCGTCGAGATCGTGGGTGGTGACGATGACCGATCGGTCGCGGGCGAGCTCGTCGTGGATGACGTCGAGGATGAGGCCCCGTGACACGACATCGAGGCCGGTGACCGGCTCGTCGAGCAGCAGGAGGTCGGACTCCTGGGCGAGCCCTTGAGCGACGAGCACCCGCTGTCGTTGGCCGCCGGAAAGGTCGTGGAGTTGGCGGTTCTCGAGATCCTCGATCCCGAGGCGCCGCATGGCGTCGGTGATGGCGTCGCGGTCTTCGCTGCGGAAGCGGCCGAGTAGCCCGAGCGTCGGGTAGCGGGCCAAGCCCACCGCATCGCCGACAGTGATCGGAAGCGACCGGTCGACCTCGGTCGACTGCAGCACCAGGGCGGGGGTCAGGCCGTCGTACGTGATCGTGCCGGCCGAAGTGTCGACGATGCCGGCCACGGCATTCAAGAGCGTGGACTTCCCCGAGCCGTTCGGACCGATCACGGCGAGCGAGGTGCCGGGCGGGAGGTCGAGGTCGACGTCGGTCAGCGCGACCGAGTCTCCGTACCGGACTTCGAGCCCCCGGATCGTGAGCGTTGCTCCCATCCCTGTCGAGGCTAGAGGGCGTCTGGCTGGATCATTCTCATTTCGGCGAATCGATTCTCATTCTTGATTGTCGGTTGCTGGGTTGGCCGGTAGGGTCTCGGCCGAGGTTGATACTCATTCCCACTTTGGAGGGTTGGAGATGTTCCGAATTCCCCGCTTCTTGCTGTTGTTCGTCGCCTTGGCGACCTTCGCCGCTGCGTGCGGTGACGACGATGACACCAGCGCCGGCCAGGGCGGCGATCTGCCGACCGTCGTGGTCACCACCAACATCCTCGGTGACGTCGTCACCGAGCTGACCGGCGGCGCCGTCAACGTCGTCACGATCATGCCGGTCGGCGCCGACCCTCACGACTTCCAAGCCTCGGCCCAGCAGGTCGCGGAGATGCAGTCCGCAGCGGTCCTGATCGTCAACGGTGGCAGCTTCGAAGAAGGGCTTCTCGATGTGATCGAGGGCGCCGAGGCCGACGGTGTCGCCGTGTACGAGGCGATCAGCGCGGTGTCGACGATCGAGTTCGGCGAAGGTGGCCACGACGACCACGGTCACGATGACCATGGCGACGAGGAAGGTCACGAGGGCGAGGAAGATCACGACCACGAGGGCGAAGAGGGTCACGAGGACGA
>CAZEML010000001.1:0-6601 GCA_964513285.1 uncultured Candidatus Nemicrothrix sp. | reverse complement strand
GTCACGAGGGCGAGGAAGATCACGACCACGAGGGCGAAGAGGGTCACGAGGACGAAGAGGATCACGACCACGAGCGCGAAGAGTCCAAGGACGAGGATCACGACGACCACGACCACGAGGGCGAAGAGGGCCACGACGATCACGAGGGCCACGACCACTCGGGCGACGATCCCCACTTCTTCACCGACCCGGCCCGCATGGCGCTCGCCGTCGACGGCATCGCGGCCTTCCTGATCGCCAACGTCGACGGCATCGACGCCGACGCCGTGAGCGCCGCCGCGGAGGCCTACCACGACGAGCTCGAAGCGCTCGATGCCGAGGTCGCCGCGCTGGTCGAGAGCATCCCGGCCGAGAGCCGAGTGCTCATCACCAACCACGAGGTGTTCGGCTACTTCGCCGACCGCTACGGCTTCGAGGTCGCGGGCGCGGTCATCCCGTCGGGCTCCACCGTCGACAGCAGCAGCGCCGGGGAGCTCGCCGAATTCGCCGAGCTCATTCAGGCCGAAGGTGTTGCCGCGATCTTCTCCGACGAGTCGGCGTCAGATCAGCTCGCCCAGACCCTCGCTGACGAAGTCGGCGACATCGCGGTCGTCGCCCTCTTCACCGAGTCGCTCGGCGAGTCCGGCTCGGGTGGTGCCACCTACGTCGAGATGGTTCGCACCAACGCGGAGCGAATCGCCGGCGCCCTGGCATCCTGATGGCGTGATCGAGTTCTTCACGGAGGCGTTCGAGCCGGCATTCATGCAACGAGCCCTGATCGGGAGCCTCGTTGCCGTCGTCGCCACCTCCATCGTGGGTACGTGGGTGGTTCTCCGGGGACTGTCGTTCCTGGGGGACGCCCTCGCCCACGGCGTCATTCCCGGCATCGCCCTCGCCGTGCTCTGGGGCTTCAACCCGGTCGTCGGCGCATTCGTCGCCGCGCTGGTGATGAGCGGTCTGGTCACCGCGGTCTCGGCCCGCACGACCGTGCGCGAAGACACCGCCATCGGCCTGCTCTTCGTCGGCATGCTGGCGTTGGGTGTGGTGATCGTGTCGAGAGCGCGATCGTTCACCATCGAGGTGACCGCGCTGCTCTTCGGTGATGTTCTCGGCGTGACCTGGAGCGATATCCGCACCCAGCTCATCGCGGCGACGATCGTCGTCATCGCGTCGATCCTCTTCTACCGGCCCTTCCTGGCCCTGACCTTCAACCGAGCGAAGGCACAGACGCTCGGGATGCGGCCGGCGCTGGCTCAGGTGATCCTGCTGGCGTTGCTGGCGCTGAGCATCGTCGCCAGCTTCCAGGCGATCGGTACGCTCCTCGTGTTCGGTCTGCTCGTCGGGCCGCCGGCCACCGCGTCGCTGCTCGCCAAGCGAGTGCCGACGATCATGTTCGTCGCCATCATCTGCGGGTCGATCTCGGTCGTGTTCGGGTTGGCGATCAGCTTCCACTACAACACCGCGGGCGGCGCCACGATGGCGGGCCTGTCCGTGCTGATGTTCTTCGTGGTCTTCATCGTCCAGGAACTGCGGGAGTCGTTCCGGCGGGTGGCCGCACCGGCTCCGACGTAGCCAACGATCGCTCCGGTCGACCTCGTACGCTCCCCGGATGCTCAGCCGGTTGAGCCCGAACGCGCAGGGCATCGCACTGATGACGGTCGGGACGCTGGCCTACGTCATCAACGACGGGCTGATCCGACAGGCCACCGAAGAGGGCCTCGACGTGTACCAGTCGCTCTTTCTGCGCGGCTGTCTCATGGTGGTCCTGTTGGTCGTGGCGGCGCGGCGAGCGGGGCATCGGGTGGCCGACCTCCGAGCTGACACGGCCAGCCGGGTGCGCGTCGCTGCCGAGATGGTCGCCACCGCGTGCTTCTTCGCCGCGATCGTCCGGCTGGAGTTCGCCAACGCCCAGACGATCCTGATGCTGGTGCCCTTCGCCGTCACCCTCGTCGCGGCGCGCCGCTTGGGCGAACCCGTCGATGCGGCTCGCTACGCCCTCGTCGGGGTCGGCTTCGCCGGGGTGCTCGCGGTGGTTCGTCCCACGCCCGGTGAGTTCTCGGCGTGGGCCTTGCTCGCGGTCGCGGCCGCGCTTTGCCTCGTCGTGCGAGAGTTCGCGACCCGACGGGTCGACCCGGACATTCCGCCGCTCGTGCTGGCCCTCATGACCGCGATCGCGATCACGTCGATGACCGGCGTGCTGTCGCTGTTCACGGGATGGGGAACGATCACCGGGCCGGCGGTCGGTGTGCTCATGCTGGCGTGCGGGTTCTTGATCGTCGGCTACTTCTGCGCGATCCAAGCTGTCCGGGTCGGCGACCTCAGCGCCTCCGCTCCGTTCCGGTATGTGGCGGTCGTCGGCGCCGTCGCGGTTGGCTACGTGCTCTTCGACGAGACTCCGGACGGGCTCACGTGGGTCGGGTGTGCGTTGATCGTCGGTGCGGGTGTGCTTTCGGCACGGGCCGACGCGACGACGGACTGATCAGCCGGTCACTCCGGGCGGAGCGACTCGAGCGCAGCGACTGCCTCCGTCGCCCGGTCGGCTGGCACGAGCAGATGGTCGTGGTGGAAGCCGGCGAGCACGTTGCACGGGATCTGGGCGTCGGCCAGCACGGCGGAGAACGCGGCCGTCAGTCCGACCGCTTCCAGCGCCGAGTGAATCTCGAGGGTGAGCCACGCCGCTTCGAAGTCGTACGTCCAACCCTCCGCCGTGGCCCGTTCGACGGTGGCCACGACCGTGGCGCCTTCCGCTTCGGTCAGCAGTGCGGCGATCCCGTCCCCGAGCGGCGGCGGGCTCGCGACCGTGACGAACGTGTACTGCTCCCGGCGAATCGACACGGTGAGCGACCGCAGCATCGCGTCGAGGTCGGTCATCCCGGTCACGGTGCGTCCCTCATGGCGTCATCGTCCCACGGAACGCTTTCGATCCTTTGGACTAGCGTCTCGACATGGCGGGTGTATCGAAATGGTGTTCGGTCGTGGTGGTCGTGCTGGCGTTGAGCGCGTCGGCCTGCGGCGGAGGCGGCGATGGTGAGTCCCCGTTCGCGCCGGGACTCGGCGACAGTGAGTCCGAGGGATCCTCGACCGACGAAGGCTCGGCCTCAAGCGGCAGTGTGACCGGCGATGCGAGCGAGCTGGAGGCGGCGGCCGAGGCCATGTTCGAGGCGTTCGTTCGAGGTGACGATGATGCCTGGTTCGACTCGCTCTCTCGCGAGTGCCGCGAGGGGCTCGGCTTCACCGCGGTGCAGTCGTATCTCGACGGTCGTCGGTTCCGGATCTCCGGCGCCGGGATCGATCTCGCCGGCATGGGTGTCTCGGCGAGCACAGTCTCGTCCTTCGACGGCTCCGAGGGTGAGGTCCTGTTGCTGTTGTCGGGCTCGGATCAACCCTTCCTCGAGGAGCAGGGGCAGACCTGGGTGTTCGAGGACGGAGGCTGGTTCCTCGATGGGTGTTCCCAGATCGAGCCCGCCGACCAGCTCGCCGGCCTCGGGAGCGAACGATCCGCCCCCGCCGAACTCGGGTTCGTCATCGACGCGGATGGCTTCCTGGTCACGCTGTACGACACCAACCTCGACAACGCCCAGATCGTCGCCGACCTCGGTGGGGCGCAGGCGGTGAATGGCGGCTCGCTCGCGACCGCCCAGGTCACCGTGACCCACACCGGTGCCGAGCCGAGCATCGTCCTCGGCGATGCCCTGCGGGTCACGTTCGTCGCGGGTGACACGGTCTACGGCGAGGACGCCAACTGCGCAGGCTCCGGCGATGGCTTCTTCGACCCGACAGTGGAGATCGCGCGAGGCGACAGCTCTGCGTTCGTCTACATCTGCCGGGAGATCGATCCCGACGACGGCGACGGCCTCTTGTTGCGGATCGAGTCGCTTGCGTCGGGCGACGACTGGTGGTTCAGCCTCGGCTGACGCCCGGCTCGCGGATCAGATCTCGTCGAGGATCTCGTCGCGACGGCTGGCGGCCTCGGCGTCGGTGATGAGTCCCTTGGTCCGAAGGTCTTCGATCTTCTGGAGGCGCTCCTCGACATCGGGCTGATCTGCGGCGTCGCGCAGGGTCAGGGCGGCCGTGGTCGCGCTGTCGGAGAACAGTGCCGCCGTCGTCGCGTCGCGTTCGCTCAGACCCCGATTGATGCCGAGCTCGCGCACCCGACTGAAGCGGTAGATCGACGTTCAGATCCCGATGACGAGCATCACGCCGACGAGTGCGGCGAAGGTTCCGAACAGCTCCGAGCCGTCGTTCTCGTCGAAGACCCCGTCGCTCTGGGCGCTGACAGCCGCTGCCGACCCGAGGACCCAGCCGACGCCGATGACCATTCCGCCTGTCCACTTCCGCACGAAACGAACCTAACCCAGTTCAGCGGGACCGTTCCCGCGGGTGCTTCCGCTAGCTGACCGTGAGCTCTTGGGTGTCGATGATGAAGTCGTAGGCGGACTCGAAGAGCGGCTGACCGTCGATGGTCGCCTGCCAGGGCCCGTGGCCGAAACCTTCGAGGGGGTGCCACCCGTACGCGACTCCGGTCTCGTCGTAGGCGGCCCGGATCGTCTCGGCTTCCGAGAACAGGACGGTGGGGTCCTCGGTGCCGTGCACGATCGAGATGGGGGCGTCGGTCGGATCGAACCGGTCGACACCATCCATGAGTTCGAGCAGGGTCAGGATCGAGGTCCCGCCCCAGTGGTCGATCACCGTCGCGACGTCGCTCGGCTGATCGAGGTTCGTGGTCACCAGGGTCGGGTCCTCGTCCACGGAGATCTCGTCGGTGCAGTCCTCCTGATCGGTCGCGCCGAGTGTGACTGCCATCACCGACCCGGCCGACCCGCCGACCACCGCGATGTGATCCGTGCTCACCGAGTACTCGTCGGCGGTCGCGTTGACCCAGCGGATCGCCGCCTTGGCATCACGGCAGGCGGGGTAGAGCGCCAGCGCCTGGTTGAGCTGATTGCCGGTCAGTTCGGCGGGCAGTTCGGGATAGTCGGTCGGCAGGGTGCCGTGGTCGCCCGAGACGCGGTAGTCGATCGAGTAGACCACCCAGCCCCGTTCGGCGAACCATGGCGCCCACTCGCTGATCCACCGTGTGCTCTTGCTCCCACCGTTGAACCCGCCGCCGTGGATCATCACGATCGCCGGCATCACCGCGTCGTCGGAGCGGACCGGCTCGTAGACGTCCAACAGCAGGTCCATCGTCTCGGCGGAGTCGCTCCCCCAGTTCTCGTGGGAGAGGGCCTGGCCATAGACGACGTCCTCGGTCACCGCGACCTCGAACGTCGGTTCCGCGTACACCGAAGCCACGTCGACGACCTGGGACTCGGGCTCCGTCACGGGTGGCTCGGTCGATGTCGGACCTGATGTCGTGGTCGTCTCGATCGCGACCGGATCGGACGTCGCTGTCGTCTGGCCACAGGCGGCGGCCGCGAACAGCAGCACGACGAGACCGAGTGCTGCAACGAGGCGGCGGGGGAGAGGGCGGGGCAGCGGCATCCGTCCAGGTTCGTCGGCGAACGTGAGGAGATGATGATGAGGGCGTGAGGGGGCCGCCGCCTCAGCCGAAAACCAGAACGACCCCCGCCGGTGGCGAGGGCCCGCCGGCTGAATTCGACCGTGGGGGTGCCGATGGTCAGGCGAGGGTTCGCTCGAGCCCGGGTGGGAGGCTCGCATGAGCACACCGGTGGACAAACTCAGCCAACACGTGACGTACTTGCCCGGCGAACGGGTTGTTGCGTCGATGTGGGGCTACGAGCAGGGGGAACTCGATCGTCGCAAGAAGCTCGAGCGGCTCCTCGTCGTCGTTGGCGTCGGCTTCTTCCTCTCCTTGAACCTGGTCGCCATCGCGTCGATCGCAGCGGCTGCTGCGCTCTCCGCGGTGGCGCTGATCGGGTACGCCGCCCTGGTGCTCTGGTACGGCGTGGCCACCAGCCGCGACAACCCGAGGCGGCCTCACGAGGCCGGCATCGTGATCACCGACCAGCGACTGTTGGTCGCTCGCGCTGACGACGAACTCAGAGCGTGGCCCGCTGAGCGGATCGAGGCGGTCCGCTTTCGCCCAACCCCGAACCCGTGGGGTCGCCACGATCGGGGAAGTGCCGCCACCGTCGAAACGGCCGACGGCGACGTGACCATCACCCTCAGTGGCATCCCGCCGTCTGAGGCGGTCCGACGGTGGGAAGGCCGCAATCCGCTGTTCGGGCTGTCTGGCTCGCTCGGCGGCGAGGACACCCGATCGTCTGGGCTCGGCTGGGTCGTCGGCCGCCTGCTCACGTTCATCGCGGTGTTGGCGGTCATCGTGGGCCTGGCGCTGACCGCCGACGAAGAGACGGTCGTCGCCGGCGCCCTGGCCGTCATGATCGGCTCGGTGGCCGCCTATGGAGGCGTCGCCCTCGCCCGGTGGAGCAGCCGTCGCCAGGAGCAGATCCGGGCCGAAGGCAAGGTCGTGGCGATCCCCACGCCATCCGCGACGCCGCCGAACCTTACGGCCTGGCTGCGGGAGCCGACGGTCCTGCTCACCGGACTGTCCTTCGCGGGCGGCCTGCTGATCACCCTTGGTCTCATCGTCGGCGCAGCCCAGGGCCAGACGGTCGACAGCCCGTTCGACCGAGCCGATGAGCTCCGAATGGGCGACGAG